>CAJWWJ010000202.1 GCA_913048575.1 uncultured Halieaceae bacterium | reverse complement strand
AATGAGTAATTTAAAATGATCAAGCGTGATGGTTCGGTGAAACGCGTACTGTCTATAGACGGTGGGGGCATTCGCGGCATCATTCCGGCAATGGTCATTGCGCATCTGGAGCGACAAACTGGCAAGCCTGCCTGTGAACTCTTTGATCTGATCGTGGGCACCTCTACTGGTGGCATTCTTGCACTGGGTCTCTCCATGCAGGACGGAACCGGCCAGCCTTTATTGGCCGCCAAGCGCATGGTGGCGCTGTATGAGCGCCATGGCGCCGAGATCTTTGAGCAATCTTTGTGGCGCAAATTGCGAACCGTGGGTGGCATCTTTGAGGAAGCGTACTCTCACGAGGCTCTTGAGGCCGTGCTTAAACACTATTTTGGAGATAGAACGCTATCCGAGTGTGGCATACCCGCCATGGTCACCAGTTACGACATACAAAACCGGCGTACGGTCTTTATGAAAAGCTGGCACGCAGACCATGCGGCATTACTGTGTAGCGATGCCGCGCGTGCCACCTCGGCGGCACCTACCTACTTTGAGCCCGCAAATCTGCAGTGGGCCGAAGAGAGCCGTACCCTGATTGACGGCGGCGTTTATATGAACTCGCCGGCGGTGTCGGCCTACGCCGAGGCGCGTAAATTATTCCCCAACCAACCCATTGCCATGCTCTCACTGGGTACGGGTGAATTGACCCGGCCGATCCCCTACGAAGAGGCACGCACTTGGGGTAGTGCCCTGTGGGTGATGTCAGTGTTAGATTGTATGTTCGATGGTGCCGCTAAAGCGGCAGATCATCAGATGCAGCTTTTTCTCGGCGAGGACTATCAGCGCCTGCAAGCTACCTTGACTTACGCCAGTGATGATATGGACGACGCGTCCAAGGGAAACATCCGTAACTTGAAGCAAACCGCACGCGAGATGATTGCAAAAACAGAAGACGAGTTGGCCCGATTTTTCGGTGCGTAACCAGATATGGGCTGACCGATTGATGCCTGCGTGAGCGATGTTCTGAGCGCAAAGAATAAGCCGCGTATGTAGAGTTAGCTCAGGGTCGTCGCCACGTCGCAGATCTCGGGCCAGGCAGTCAATGCCTCGGCAAATGCCCCGCCCTGCTCTTGCAAGCGAGCCAAATCGCTTGCCAAGTCGTTTGAGCCCGAACTGTTAAAAAGCGTCTCATCTGTGGACTGAATCTCCGATACGAGTTGGTCACGAGAGGCCTCTAAAAATTGTTTCCACGCCCCAAACCCGGGAGCGTCTTCGAGTCGGTCGCATCTGCCTAGTTGCTCAAAACAACGAGAGAGCAGCACACTGCGCTGGCTGACCAACTCCTGATGAATCAGCGAAGTAAGCGCGGTAGGGGTCATATCCTTTAGACGACGGAGTTGTTCTGCTACCCCTATAAGGCGACGCTCCACCGGCAAGCCCGATTGATCATTAGGCTCTCGCCCTAACCAATTGCCAAGAAGCGATGTCGTGAGCGTGACCGAAAGTGGCGTGAGCATGCCACGTTCTGAGCGATCCTCCATTGGGTCGTGATGAATCGCCCATCCTTGATTCAGCACAACAGACTCGGGATGCAGCCGCTGGAGCATAATGCCGAAGAGGATATCCTCGCCCCGACCCGCCGGCAGGTAGGGCGGTAGTAGCGCACGATGGTCTAGCCCCGTCAGTTGAGAGAGGGTTGCATAGTGGGACAACACCGGCCCCCGGTAACCCAGCCAACCCGATCGGGATCCCAAAACCGCTTCGATATCAGCGCTTGTTTCCAGCAGCCTTTTGATAGATGCGTTGTCCAGATGAATCGTCCAGCTCGCCCGCCCAGTACCCGAGTCACCCCAGGAGCCGCATTGTGAGACTAGGGCTCTTGAACCGCCGTCATGCTCACTGAATAAGCTGCCATCAAAGCCGACGAGATTGGTGTGCCCAGATAAATGCTGCGGAATAATGTTGCCAAGCGATTCGCCCAGTGAGTGGAGCATTGCAGTCAAGGGCGATTCGTCCATTCGGAGGGTATGCTGCGCCAGTGCCTCGCGAGAGGCATAAAAACCTGCTTCCCGCTGGTTCGCCGCACCGAATCGTAAGGGGGTGGCCGCCAGCGGTGGCGTGATGCCCTGGGGAATAATGTCATCGTCGAGTACGAGTGCGCGTTTTCCCACACTCAGCAACAGCGAGAAATTGCGGGCAATACCGTAGGTAGGGTAATCGCCCCAGGAGGCGTGCGCCAATAACCAATCGATACTCTGGCTATGTTGAGGGAGTGCTGTTTTTAGCCCTTCGATCAGGTGGTTGCGTTTTCCAGCATCCACATGGTGGATAGCAC
>CAJWWJ010000201.1 GCA_913048575.1 uncultured Halieaceae bacterium | reverse complement strand
GCTCAATGGGCTTCAATTCTGCTGGTGTGCAGACAGGCGTTTCACAAGATCTGTCGGGCCGAGAACTCGGCACGTCTAAATACAGTGGCTCATTTGGTGCTGAATACAACCAGCCGGTTGGTTCAATGATCTGGTTCACTCAGTTGGATGTGAACTTCTTCGACGACTATATCTTCACCGGTGATCTCGACGAGATTGATTTTCAAGAAGGCACTGAGCTGATCAATATTCGCACCGGTCTTCGTGGCGAAAATTGGATGTTGATGCTCTATGGGCGTAATGTCACTGACGAGAGTGTCGCAAATGGCGGTGCTGATGTTCCACTGGCGCGCGGATCGCACATGCGATACCTCAACAGAGGCGAGGTGTTTGGTATTCAGGCTGCTTGGGAATTTTAATCTCGGGTAGTGGGATAGATGAAAAAGGCGGCCTAGGCCGCCTTTTTTTTGGCATCGAGTTTTAGCCTCGCGTCGCTTGCCTAAAGAGAACATGTCAGATTCAGTGACTCGCTAGGCGCTGTCTGCCATGGCCTGGGTGGGAGAGCGGTGGCATACAGCGTTGAAGAGAAAAGGGGGAGTCAAGATGGCGCTAACCGAGATTTGGGTCGATCGCAGCGATTATCGTCGCACTAAAGCGATCCACGGCGAGGTACCGCAATCGAGGGACGGCCAGATTGTGGTGGCGATTGATAAATTCGCGCTCACGGCGAATAACGTGACCTATGCCGCCTCTGGAGACCTACTCGGTTATTGGCAGTTCTACCCTACCGCTGAGGATCCTTGGGGCAAAGTCACGGTTTGGGGGATTGCCGAGGTGATCGACAGCCAAGTGCCCAGCATTAGCGTGGGGGAGCGGCTGTATGGCTTTTTTCCAATGAGCAGCCATTTGCTCATGGTCCCGGGTGAGATATCCAACAGTGGGTTTGTCGATGCACAGACGCACCGGCAGACGCTGCCCGGCCTCTACAACCAATACGCGCGCACGCAGTCCGAGTCGCATGAGCTTCGGGAGATGGAAGATCAGCGTTGTATTTTCTTCCCGCTATTCATGACGGGCTTCGTGATCGCCGATTTGCTGTCAGACAACGATTGGTTCGGCGCAGAGCAGATTGTGGTGGGTTCGGCGTCCTCTAAGACGGGTTTTAGTGCTGCCGAGTTTATTAAACGGGCAGGCTTTGAGGGAAGCCTGGTGGGCTTGACGGGTTCGCAGAACGTGTCGTTTGTTGAGACGCTGGATGGCTACGACAGTGCGCTCGCCTATGGGGAGATCGATGCACTCGAGAACAAAGCAACGGTCTATATCGATATTGCGGGCGATGCGGCGGTGCGATCTCGTCTCCACCATCACCTCGCGGATAACGCGCAACAAACCTTGATGGTCGGCGCAACCCATTGGGATCAATTTGGCAAATCCGTTGAGGGCGGTGCATTGCCCGGCGCCGAGCCCGAGATGTTCTTTGCGCCCGCCCAGATTGAAAAACGAGATGCTGAATGGGGACGCGGTGTCATCATGCGTCAGGCTTACGCCGCCAGTATGCAGCTGCTGCAACGACTATCACCCTTGCTCACCATAGAGCATCATGCCGGCGCAGAGGCCTGTGTGGAGCTGTGGCAGGCACTCTTGGATAATCAAGTGTCCGGTCAACGCGGTGTAATGATGACATTGAGGTAAGATCACGCTGTCTCATTCGTCGTGCAGCAAGGAGCTAGTACATGCGTCCCGGTAAACCGTTATGAAACCACTCATCGTTATCGCTCTTGCCGTGATGTTGCCATGCTCCATCGCCGCACTTGCGAATCCATCGGGCGTCACGCTTTTGGGGTGGCCCGCATTACTGGTTTTGGCAGTGGGGGCCTACTGTTTGCAGTGGCTAGCTTTTATACCAGCGCGACTGGGGGAGACCGAGCGATTTTATGATCTAACAGGGTCCATGACTTATATGGCAATCACGCTGTCTGCGGTAGGGGTATCGCCTTCAACAACGTGGCCCCAGT
Source organism: uncultured Halieaceae bacterium (assembly GCA_913048575.1). Lineage (GTDB taxonomy): Bacteria > Pseudomonadota > Gammaproteobacteria > Pseudomonadales > Halieaceae > Luminiphilus. The sequence continues at coordinate 747 of CAJWWJ010000201.1, read as the reverse complement.
GGCTGGTGGCAGCACTGGTGATTATTTGGGCGGGGCGATTAGGTCGCTTTTTATTCGAACGGATTCATCAGGCTGGTGGCGATCAGCGCTTCGATCACATCAAAGTGTCTTCTTCTCGTTTTTTGGTGGCTTGGACGCTGCAGGGCGCTTGGGTGGTGATGACGAGTTGCGCTGCCGTCACCGTGATTTTGAGCTCGGCTCAACCGCCAGTAGGGGTGATCTATGCAGTGGGTGCGATGTGTTGGTTGGTTGGCTTTACGGTGGAAGTGGTAGCCGATCGTCAGAAGTCACAGTTTCGTGCTGATCCGCGCAACGAGGGATCTTTTATTAACACGGGGTTGTGGGCGCGTTCGCGTCACCCAAACTATTTTGGCGAAATTTTGCTGTGGAGCGGTATCGCTGTGATGGCGGTGCCGTACCTGTCGGGCACCCAGTGGGTTGTCTTATTGTCACCCCTATTCGTGTATGGACTGTTGACGCGGGTGAGCGGTATCCCAACGCTTGCTCGCCGTGGCCGGCAACTATGGGGAGACGACCCTGCTTATCAATCCTACTTGGCACAGACGCCAAGGCTGATACCACGGCTTTAGAACGATATGACAGCGACTTTTTAGAGGGAGCCAGGTGAGTCGTGCTCACGCCATGCTTCAAAGCGCGCTTGCCATTGTTGATGTTACGGCAGCGTGAAACTGTCGACGTGTTGCACAATAGGATGATCAAAATAAAGATAAACGGAGCACTCAATAT
>CAJWWJ010000200.1 GCA_913048575.1 uncultured Halieaceae bacterium | reverse complement strand
CCTGCGATCGTCGCCGACCCGTAAAACGTACCGTGCTCGGCGGCACCGACTTTGATGCTGCCTTCTCTTTCCTGAGTGGGCCGTTTGGTTGACATGATTACCGCTCCGGCTGCGGCAGAGCGCCCATACAGTGCGCCTTGTGGTCCTTTGAGAATCTCGATTTGCGCTAAATCAGGATATTCACGGTTAAAAGCCGAAGGGTTGGTATACAAAACACCGTCGACAATAAACGCGAAGTTGGCTTCGGCATCTCGCGCACCGTTGATGCCGCGAATCGCTAACTGGCTGTCGCCCACTTCAACTGAGTTCACAAAGGTGACACCGGGCGTCATGTAGACAAAATCTTCAGCCCGCGCGATACCCATATTCTCGATCTGCCCTTCGGTAAACGCCGTGACTGTCGCGGGCACGTCTTGAAGTGATTCCGTCCTCGCACGGGCGGTCACCACAACTTCTTCTAGCTGCGCCATAGCAGCACTCGGTGCTAAGAGTGATGTGGCGGTAATGGCTGCCGATACCGCAGCCGTTAAGGGGAGTGTCGCCAGAATCTGTCGATGCCGGTTGAGTGGACTGCAGCTCCTCATGGGTAGCCTCCTTTTTGATGATGAGCCTGATTCGACTCAAATTTATTGTTTTTACTGTGCAATCGCGCCCTCGGATTACCCTAGGTGCAGGCGGCGACCATCAAATTGTACGGACAATCTATGATAGAGGCCCTAATATCACCTCGCGATCGGCATCGGTCAAGTCCAGTTCGGCTAAAATTTGCGCAGTTTCTGCCCCAACGGGCGGTAAATAGGTGTCGATTTGTGCTGGTTCTTGTAGAAAACGCACAGCAGTGCCGATGTGGTCATTGCCCCGCTCATCTCTAAAACGCATGCCTCGTTGCCAAACATGTTCGGTATTCCAGGCTTCTTTGAGCGAGACAACTGGACTCCAACAGATATCTCGGCCCTCGAACCACGACTCCCATTCTGATCTAGAGCGCGATCGAAACGTGTCGCGCAAAAAAGCGATCGCTTCCCAATGGCCCTCGCCTGCAGTGCCAGTGACCGCCTCGATGAAATCCGGTCTTTCGAGCCCTTCGAATAAAGCGGTGACGAATTTGTGCTCTCCACCACCGAGTGCAAGATACTGGCCATCGGCGGTTTCATAAACGTTGAGCATGGCGTTGCCCCCATGCGTTCGCTCCTTCAAGCGCTCAGGCGCCTGATCCCCCCCGAATACTGGGCCCATAATATTCGGACTGGCAGCCAGCACCGATTCAAACATGCTGATGTCCACAAAATCCCCTTGGCCCGTGGTCTGTCGTCGAAGTAACGCCATGAGAATGCCGGAAAGCGCTAGGTTACTCGCCAGCATGTCGGCGATGGGGACGCCGATAATCGCGGGTCCGGCATGTCCCTCTGGAGAGCGGGTGACATCCAATACACCGGCTGCCGCCACCGTAGCGGTGTCGTGCGCAGGTCGATCGCACCAGGGCCCGGTCTGACCAAAGGCAGAAATGGAGCAATACACCAAGCCCGGGTTGTCCTTGGATAAGGTGGCGTAATCAATGCCAAGCCTTGCGGCAACGCCCGGCCTGAACGCCTCAACAACAACATCGGCGGTTTTGGCGAGCGCCAGTAGCGCACGTTTGCCCGGGTCGGTTTTTAAATCGAGTGCAATGCTCTCTTTACCGCGTTGAGTATTGCGAAACATGACGGTCTCATCACCTTGCTGCCACGGGAAAGCATCGGCTGATCGGGTAGGTTCAGGGGCTCTAGGATTCTCCACTTTGATGATGCGAGCGCCATGATCCGCCATCATTTGCGTTGCTGCGGGCCCGGGAAGGAACAGCGAGAGATCGAGAACAGTGAGCCCCTCAAGCTTCATGGCAACGTCCGCTAGCAGGTGATGCCATCGGCGCTCAAGTCTGTCAGATCATTTTCGGATAAGCCCAACAGGTCTCCTAAAATTTCAGCATTGTGTTCGCCAATTTTAGCGCCAGGCCAATCGGTGCGGCCGGGCGTCTCGCTGAGCTTGGGCATTATCGCAGGGATTTTCAGTGGCTCGCCGTCGATCTCGACGGTCTCGAACATACCACGGGCAATGTAGTGGGGGTCCGTCATCATATCCTCTACGCTATAAATGGGGCCCACTGGTACTCGCGCTCCCTCTAGCTTGGCGATGATGTCAGCTGCTTTGTGAGCACTGCACCACTGGGCGAGGGCGTCATCGATACGTTGCTCATGAATGACGCGACCCTGATTGTGTTTTAACTCTGGGTCGTTCGCCATATCCTCGCGACCCGCTTCCGTCATGAGTCGTTTGAAAATGGAGTCACCATTTCCACCAATAACAACATATTTGCCGTCGGCGCAGGCGTAAGTATTGGTGGGTACGATACCGGTGATGGTGGTGCCCGACGGTTCGCGCACGACACCCGCGCCGTCGTATTCCGGCACAATGCCTTCAAGCAGGTTAAAGATTGATTCATATAGCGCCACATCCACCACTTGGCCCGTGCCGCTCTTATTGCGCTCAATAATGGCAAAGGCAACGCCCAGCGCCGCATGGATGGCAGCCACCGTGTCGCCCAATGAGATATTGGGCCGGACGGGCGCGGTTCCGGGTTCCCCGTTGATGTACCGAAACCCACCATAGCCCTCGGTGACGGAGGCATAGCCTGGCTTTTCAGAGAATGGGCCGGTTTGACCATAGCCCGAAATCCGCGCGTAAATGATCCCTGGGTTGACGGCTTTGACCTGCTCGGGTCCCAGTCCCCAGCCCTCCATCGCACCGGGTCGAAAGTTTTCGATTACCACGTCGGCTTTGCTCAGCAGGTCAAAGGCA
>CAJWWJ010000199.1 GCA_913048575.1 uncultured Halieaceae bacterium | reverse complement strand
CCGAAAAACGGTGCCCGGATTGAGGCTCGCACAAAAATATGCCGTCGCTTGCGGTGGCTGCTATAACCACCGTATTGGATTATTCGACGCTTTTTTAATCAAAGAAAACCACATCGCTGCCGCGGGGGGCATTCGCGAAGCCATCCTCGCGGCGCGCCACATCGCTGCCGACACACTCATCGAGATTGAGGTAGAAACGCTGGAAGAGCTAGACACTGCTCTGTCTGAGGCACCGGACCGCATCATGCTCGACAATTTTCCCCTCGCCGAATTGCGAGAAGCGGTCGTCCGAACTGCTGGTCACGCTGAATTAGAAGCCTCAGGTAATGTTACGGATCACACCCTCGTTGCCATTGCGGAAACGGGGGTCGATCTCATTTCCATTGGCGCATTGACCAAACATATTCGCGCACTGGATCTCTCCATGCGCATGACCTAACCCTGCCGTCAACAGGCGCTGCCAATCGTCTATGGCGATCACTGCTCGGCCTAAAGCGCCACTTGAGGCCCAATGAGCACACCGTTGCGATCAGCATAAAGCCAATCGCCCGGGCAAATCGTCATCTCACACACCGTTAAGGTGATATCGCGTTCGCCAGCGCCACGCTTCTCCGTTTTGACCGGACAGACTCCCAAGGCTTGCACACCAATATCGATATCATCAATCACCTCTACGTCGCGAATCGCGCCCAAGACGACAACACCGGCCCACCGATGATCAGCGGCCAGTTGCGCGAGCCGATCTCCCAGCAATGAACGATGCAAGGCACTTGCACCATCCACCAGCAACACCCGCCCCTCTCCCGGTTCTGACACCGCCTCAGCGACCCGAGAGTTATCTGCCTGACAAGCAATCGTTGATATCGGTCCCGCAAAACACTGTCGCAATCCAAACTGCCGAAACTGCAGTGGGAGATGTTTCAGCTCAGGGTGGAGATCCGATAAATCTGGCGTCGTGAGGATCGTCATGGGATCACAGCCAATCGAGGGCAAAATCGGTCAGGCTATCCCCCGAGACTGCGATGGCTCCGGCGTGTGCCCGCGCGCGCGGGAGTAACCGCTCCATGTAAAATAACGCAGTGGCGACTTTGCGCTCACAAAAAGTAACCCGGTCACCCCCTGCCGCGACCTGTGCCGCCACTTGCGCACCCCGTGCCAGCTGCCAGCCACCAAACAGGTAACCGGTCTGCATCATGTAATCGAAGGACCCACCCAATGCCGCGAAGCGATCCTCGGGCAAGATGGCCAGCAGTCGCTGTGTGGTACTGACATGATCTGCGAGCGCCGTGGCAAGACATTCGCCGATAGCAGCCAGGCGGGAGTCAGTATCGGCCTGTAATCGCGTTGCCAGCGATCGGATCTCGCCTTGAACCGCCTCCATCGTGGCACCGTTGTCTCGCCCCAGCTTGCGGTTGAGCAGATCGGCGGCCTGAATCCCATTCGTTCCCTCATAGATCGGCGTAATCCGGACGTCACGAAGATATTGCGCTGCACCCGTTTCCTCCACGTATCCCATTCCACCATGCACTTGCACACCCAACGAGGTGACCTCGATACCGAGCTCCGTCAGCCAGCCTTTGATCACCGGGATCATCAAATCAATGCGTCGCTGCGACGACTCCCGAGTCTCTGCCGGCCCGGCATGCGCCAGGTCCATTGTGACCGCCTCTGAGTAGGCAAGGGCTCGCATGGCTTCGTTCAAGGCACGCATTGTTAGCAGCATGCGCTTCACATCGGCATGCTCAATAATCGGTACATTGCCCTGCACCCGCTCTCGCGCATAAGCGACCGCCTTTTGGTAAGCGCCCTCCGAGGCACCCAGTCCTTGCAAACCGACCTTTAACCGCGCCTCATTCATCATGGTGAACATGCAGGCTAGCCCCTGATTTTCTTCTCCGACCAGATAGCCCAAAGCACCGCCATTGTCACCATAAGCCATGACACAGGTCGGACTCCCATGGATCCCTAGCTTGTGCTCAACGGAGACGGGATAGGCATCGTTGCGGGCTCCCAGCACGCCGTCTGCCCCCACCAAAAACTTGGGGACCAGAAACAAAGAAATGCCGCGACTGCCTGCGGGGGCATCGGGTAATCGAGCCAATACCAGATGAATGATATTGTCCGTGGCGTCGTGATCGCCCCAGGTGATGTAGATCTTTTGACCGAATAATCGATAGTGGTCTCCGTCACGCTCAGCACGCGTTTTCATCGGACCCAGATCAGAACCTGCGCCGGACTCAGTCAGGTTCATGGTCCCTGACCACTCGCCTGAATAAATCTTTTCCAGGTAGGTGGCTTTCAGCTCATCATTGCCGTGCGCGGCGATCGCCAATGCCGCACCAGCACTTAGAAAAGGCTCCAACGCAAAGGCCATATCAGCGCTGTTCCACATTTCGCAAGCGGCGGTGCCAAACAGCTCGGGCAAGCCTTGCCCACCCTGATCTTGTGGCGCACTGATGCCGACCCACCCGCCGGCTCCCAACTGCCGAATTGCCTCACCATACCCCGGCGGAATCGCGACAGCCGCGTCGCTGCAGCGAGCCGGATGCATATCACCGACGCGGCGCAACGGCGAGACCACATCGGCGGCGAACTTGCCGGCTTCGTCGAGTAAAGCGGTGGTCAGCTCGGTCCCCAACCCCAGATCGGCGTAGTGAGGCAGCGGCCCCAAAACGCTGCCCACGTCCAGTACGTCGTCAATTAAAAACTGCATGTCTTCCGTGGGAGCCCTGTACATAAGGCGTGTCCTCGCGTTCATATTTCGTTGATTTACGGGGCTATTATGTCCAAAGGGTCCCCATACGGCAAAAGTATGGCCAAAGAGTTACAATTCACACCGTGAATAACGCTTACGCCGCCGTGGGTAGTATATGAAAAACCTACACCAAATTGATCTAAACCTGCTGGTTTACTTAGAAGTCTTGTTGCGTGAACGAAATGTGACGCAGGCGGCAAACCAACTTGGCCTCTCTCAGCCCGCCATGAGTAACGGACTGAGGCGTCTCAGAGCCCTTTTCGATGATCCATTACTTGTGCGGACCTCGGAGGGGATGAATCCCACCGAGCGGGCACTCGAGCTGGAACCGCTGG
>CAJWWJ010000198.1 GCA_913048575.1 uncultured Halieaceae bacterium | reverse complement strand
ATGTTGCAGGCGGGGGCGGCGTCATCAAAGTTGGGGTCAGCTGCAGAGGTTGTCACGCGTTGATTTGGTTGGCGTTGACCGCGGCAGTGGCCCTGTGGTGGCTACTTACTGGCATCGCGTTAATGTGCGTGCATCAGGCGCCCGCTGTCCGCAACTTGGTTCTCGGCGTCGCCACCGTGGTTGCCGGCACGTCCTTTTGGATCTTGCCCGAGACGGCGGCAACGCACTCGGTAAGCAGCGTATTGGCGGGATTCCTCATTGCGCTGCTAATCTGGGGGTGGCTCGAGCTTGTCTATCTGATGGGATACGTCACTGGTCCCAATAAACACCAGGCTCCGGGTGGTGCGGCGACCGGCAAAAGATTCATACTCGCCCTGGCCTCTATCATCTACCACGAAGTGTTGGCATTGACGGTTATTGTGCTGGCTTTTCTGCAGGTGGGACTGGAAGGGAACAACCTCATCACGCCACTTGTACTCTCCGTACTTTGGATAATGCGGTGCAGTACTAAACTTAATTTGTTCTTCGGGGTTCGCCACTTCAACGAAAATTGGCTGCCTGAATCATTGAGTTACGTTACCAGCTTTATTGCCGTAGGCAAAAATAGCGCGTTGATCGTACCCACTACGTTTATGGCGGCGCTACTGGCTGCAGCGTTGTTTTTCGCCGGACTCAATGCCGCGAGCCCAACCGCCGCACTGACACTGTACTTATTGGCTTGGTTGTCAACGTTAGCGGTACTAGAACACTTTTTTTTGATGGTTCCCGTGGGGGAGCATGCGCTTTGGCGGTGGGCGGTGAGACCGGAGTAACGTGCTAAAAAGCGCTAGAAATGTTATTGCTTGACCCGATACAACAAGCAAAATACACTCAGAGGTAGATGAAAAGAGAAAGGTAAAAATAACAGGAGCGGTCTGGATTGGGGCAGAAGCTGATAACAGCTCAAAAACCCCTTGTAGTGCGGTTATATCCAGCCATTTCTGCGGAACACGGGGGTGTAACGTGCAGCTGGACAAACAGACAAAAGGGACGACTGTGTCCGTCGGTTTAGACGAGGCGATGGGCGTAATGGGGTCGCTGTCACTGGCAACTCAGGCTAAGCCGGTTGCAGTGGAGGCTCAAATTAGCGCTTTCGATGCGATAAAGGCGCAACCCGATGCGCCGTTATCGTTGGCAGTCTCCTTGCCTCTCTGTCCCGCACTGGACCTGACCTGTGATCGAGCATCGATCGTTGGACAGCGCGTCGAAGAATACTCCTCGGGACTTATTGCAGAAATCATCTCATTGGCTACGCATCTTGGGCCAAAAAAATCGCTTCAAAGTATTCATGTGTTTGGCGCTTCCGCTAATTACATTTCCGACATCGCGATAGGACAAATCTTCTCAGTTATCCTGGATCGTTTTGATGTGGCGTCGGATAGTGAGATCAGCTTCGAGCTCGACCCTCGACGGACGTCGCGTTCTCAGCTGGGATTTCTGCGTGGTTTGGGCGTTACGGAATTGAAGCTTCAAGTCAGAGATATGGATCCGACAGTGCAAGACGCGATTGGTCGATATCAATCAGCTGAGCTATTAGAGGATGTCATTCAGGTAGGCCGCAAATTGGGCTTTGAGTCTATCGGTGTAGATCAGATTTTTGGGTTGCCCTGTCAGACGGCGGAAACGTTTGCGTCGAGCCTCGAGTCATTAATCTCACTGGCACCCGATTGGGTGGAGTGTCATCAGTTTGTTAAGCGTGCGAGACACTTCCCCCATCAGGCAGCGCTATTAGACGAGAAGCTGCCATCGCTGGCGGATAAACTGATGATGTACAACACGCTGAATGAATGCATGGACAGGGCTGGTTACACCCCGCTTGGGCTCAATTTGTTTGTTGAGCCCACACACCGACTTGCGAGATCGTTTGCCGATGGTGATTTGTCACTCAATGCCTACGGCTATCACTGCCACGAAGCGACTGCAGTTTTGGGCGTTGGCTTAGCAGCGATTAGCGAACTTCCGGGTTTGGTGTTGCAGAATTCCGCATCGTCTGAACTATGGCAGCAGTCGGTAGCACATGGCCTGCTCACTGAGAGGATGGGCCTGGTAAATGATAACGAGCAAATCGAGTTCCGGCATATACTGCGCCAACTCATGTGCAATCAACCTGTGAATTTGAGTACCGGTGAAAAGCCGCTGGCAGACCGACGACTGACCGTATTACTGCAGTCTGGCTTGGTCGAGTACAAGCAGGATATGATCGGCATAACAGAGTACGGTCGCGAATGGCTTCCGCAACTCTTGATGGACTCTTCACCAGCGTTTCGGAGTATATAGGTCCTTTTCAAGGGGAGGGGCTGTTGATTCCGAGCCCCGACAGCTCGGCACGGAGCGCTCCACTTCTCATTAGCTGCCATTCTGATTTGAACCACGGTGTGAAGGTGTCGGGTTCGTCTTGAGTCCAACGGTCCAGCGCTTGATAGTCGATCCATTGGTGGTCGTCGACCTCCAGGTCATTGGGTCTGATCAATTCAGAAGTGGTTCCTACGTAAACCGAACAAAGCTCGTGCTCTGAACCGATGTCCAGATACCGGGCGTGATACGTGAACCGGTAGACAAAATCTAATGAGGCTTTACAGCCCAGCTCTTCTGTCAGGCGGCGCTGCACTGCCTGCTGTAAGTCTTCTCCCTTCCTCGGGTGACTACAGCACGAATTGGACCAATATTCCGGCCAGAGAAGCTTCGTTTTGCTTCGTTTTTGAAGCAGAACTTCGTTGTTTTCGTTAAATAGAAAGATTGAAAATGCGCGATGCAGCGTCCCCGAGCCCATATGTGCCTGCGCTTTACTTGGATAGCCGCGCACGTTATCTTCGGGATCGACAGCGATCAGTAGCTCATCGTCGAATGAAACCACCGTGTTTGATGAGGTCGGATTGAGCATCTTAACCGTCTGTTGAAGGAAAAGACCCGCTTCCAGGGGGAACGTGGTTAAGCGAAAGCAGTCAAGTTTTTGGGCGATCGACAGCTCTGGGGGCAGGGTGATCGCAACTTTTCTACTAGCTTTACCACCGGCTCAGCTTGTTCAGCGTTGCCACGGGTCGTAAAAGTGTGGGGCCCCGCGAGCGGGGCCCGGCCATTTCTTAGCTCCTAGAAATCGGAGCAGCTTCTTGCTGTGTGCTGACCGCAGCCATTCCACCAGCGTTGGGATCACCAAGCCAGTCATAGCGCTCAGTACTCAACA
>CAJWWJ010000197.1 GCA_913048575.1 uncultured Halieaceae bacterium | reverse complement strand
TTCGCTCTAAATACCCCGCCAATTCGGTCAAGACACCGGCAAGATTGCCGCTCGCTTCTCCGGAGCGCACCATACTGATATAAAAACTGCTGAATACCGAGCCGTGCTGCTCTAATCCTACCGTCAGTGAGCGCCCGGATTTCAGCGTCGTCAAAATGTCTTCCATCATCGCTCGGTGCACGCCGGGCTCCGCTGAATCAATCTGTACTTTCATCGCGCGATCGAGGGGCAAACCCGCCTGCAATAAAATACCCAGCTCTGAGGTAAAGCGCAGTACTTGCTCCGCGCTACTGTGTTCTGCGCGCGAACCAAACCCCGGCAGAGTCAGGCCGGCGCGCGGCGCGGTCTTACCTTCTCCCTTGCCCCCAACGGGTTGCGGCATCGCCGTCCCGCCCGCCGACGGTTTCAGTACAATCGGGGTCAAACCACGAGCGCGCAAGGCACGCGCCGCTGACTGCAGATCAACCGCAGATTCCACGCCCTCCGTTAATTCCCCCGACCGATTGGAGGCGCGATAGTCAAACACTGCCATCGTTGCTCACTCCGGGGCCTTAATCGAGGTCAAGGTCGGCTTGGTCCTGCGTCACTCGCAAGACTTCATCAATCGACGTTTGTCCAGCTAAGACCTTGCGCATACCATCGTCGTACAGAGTGCCCATGCCTTTTGAACGAGCCAGCTCCCGCAACTGATTAGCATCTGCACCATCGAGTATGACGCGCTGTACTTCGTCGTCTAGGATAAATAATTCATGAATCGCTGAGCGCCCTGAATACCCGGTGCCCTTGCACTGATCACATCCCACCGCCTCGAAGACATCCGCTCCCTTGGACTCGTCTCCCGCTATGCCCAACCGCTGCATTTGCTTGCCGTCGAGCTGCGCAGGTTTTTTACAGGCCGAGCATAAAACGCGTAATAGCCGCTGCGCCAGAACACCATTCACCGCTGCGGTAATCAGAAAACGTTCAACGCCCATATCTTCAAGGCGGGTGATCGCTCCCGCTGCCGTATTGGTGTGTAGTGTGGACAACACAAGGTGTCCAGTGAGCGCGGCTTGTACGGAGATCTGTGCCGTCTCAGTATCGCGCATTTCACCAATCATGATGATGTCAGGGTCCTGCCGCAGTATCGATCGCAAGGCACGCGCAAACGTAAGATCGATCTGAGATTGCACCGGAATCTGATTAATACCCTCCAGCTGATACTCCACCGGATCCTCAACCGTAATGATTTTCAGTGAGTCAGAATCGAGGTTAGAGAGCGACGCGTAGAGCGTAGTCGTCTTACCCGACCCGGTAGGTCCAGTTAACAACAATACGCCGTGAGGGCGATTCAACAGAGACAGATACTGTTTGAGGATGTCGGGGCTAAAGCCCATACCCGCAATATCTAACTTCACACTTTGTCGATCCAATACGCGCATCACCACACATTCGCCGTGCACGGTGGGTAACGATGACACCCGTAAATCTAATTCATGGCCTTTCACGCGCATCATGATGCGGCCGTCTTGGGGCAGTCGCCGTTCTGCAATGTTGAGGTTGGCCAGTAATTTAACCCGTGAGATGACGGCCGCCGATAATCTTTCATCCACTGGTTGCGCCGCATCTTGCAACACGCCGTCGACGCGATATCGGGTCCGTAACCCGCCATCCACCGATTCAATGTGAATATCCGATGCCCCTAAATCGAGGGATCGTTGGATCAGTTGATTGACCAATTGAATGACCGGCGTCTCACTGGCCAAGTCTTTCAGGTGCTCAACAAATTCCTCGTCATTCACGTAGGCCTCAGCGGCCTGCTCAAAGTCGCCTTGCTCCTCGGCGAGATAGACCTTCAGAGCTTGCTCGATGTCCTGAGAGCTGGCTAAGGCCATTGTGACCGGCTTGCCGGTGCCCAACTTCAATGCTTTCTGTACAAAAGTCGCTTGTGGTTCCGCTGAGGCGAACACCATCCCCTTTTCGTCCGATTTTACCGGCGCAATGTGATTGTTGAACAAAAAAGCCGTCGGCAGCGGCGCAATCTCCAATGGCGCCTCTGGAAAATCATCCTTTTGAATCCAGTCGACCTGTAAGTGCTCCGCCAACATCCGAAAGAGGTCAGGTTCAGCAATGAGGCCAAGTCGAGTCAGCACATCCCCAATGTAACCACCCATCTCTCGCTGTGCGGCAAGGGCACGCTCGAGGTCCCGGGAGGCCAGCAACCCTTCAGCAATCAGCCGCTCGCCAAATAGCATCGAGGAGGGTTGGTTTGCCTGTACTGCCTGAGTCACATTCGTTCTCCACCTGATCGGGATACTCTCTGGCGCAAAAGCAGCCGGCCTTTGCGCTAGGGCCGCGTTTCGCAGCCCTCACAATAGCCATTGCAAGGACAGCTTCGTCGGCGGAGTGCGCCGGATGACCCAAGCGCCGTAGCCGTTTGTCTCCGCCTGTTGTTACGACGGCCGCCCTGAAAGCCTTATTCCAATTAACTCAACAGCTTATGACATTGTTCAGCAAAAGAGTAAGGAATAGCGGGGGTAGTTTTCACACAGGCTTCGCCTTGTTGGGATCTCATATTCGGATGGATTTGTGCTGGTGTCATCGTTATTCTCTCGGTCTAGCAAATCTGGGGCCTGCTGCACTGCAGTCATCGCCTGTCGCCATTATTGCCAAGTGAACGCGAAGAAATATGACTAACCGAAACGTGCTGTTGCATTATCACATTTTCAAAAATTCAGGGACCACGTTCGAACGCGTTCTCAATGACAACTATGGCGGACAACACATCTCATTCGATGGGCCATTCCCTTTTTCACAGATTAACCAAGACCAGCTAAGCATGATCATCGAGCGACATCCGGCGGCGGTGGCCTGCTCGTCCCATCAGATTCACCTGCCAGCTCCCTCGTCGATGGCGTTTCGGGCGATCCCTGTCGTATTTATCCGGAATCCAATGCTGCGTATCAGGTCCGTTTATTTTTTTGACCAGCGCCAAAATAAGTCGCTAAGCAAGCCCGATCATGACAATCCGCTGGAGGGCCTTGAGGAATGGGTGGTCTCAGCGCTTGGGGGTAACCACAATCTGAATTGGCACCAGATATCCAACTTTCAAACTGGCTTTGTGAGCCGGTGTTACAGCTTGCCCCCCAAGCATCACCGCATCGATGGTCGCTTCAACTGCGACCTACAAGCCGCGATTAACAACCTCAGCCTGGTTCCCTGTCTGGGCCGCACAGAACATTTCGATACCGATGTCGCGAGCTTTGCCGACACCTTAGCGCGTTATGACATCCCCTTTTCTTATCAACCCAAGCGAGCGGAAAATATCAGCTCCCCTGAT
>CAJWWJ010000196.1 GCA_913048575.1 uncultured Halieaceae bacterium | reverse complement strand
ATTCTGACCTTGAGGACCTACAAACAACAGCCGCGACCCCCGATGGGCAGTTCTTAACAACTAATGCCGGTGGCTTAGAGGTGCCCGGGATTGAGGCGGAGATCACAGCGTTGCCCACCGATAATTGGCAGATCTTTGCTGCGCTAGGCTGGCAGAACGCCGAATATCAGCAGTTGCCAGGCGGGTGTGTCACACCTAATGATTCTCTGGCCGCTTATGACGCGAACTGTAATATCGCTGAACCCAAGCGCAGTCCCCATCAAACCTATACCGTGGGGACGTCAGCTGATTTCACTGTTGGCGCTCTAACACTGACGCCAAATGTGATGGTGCGCTATTTAGGTGCGCAGTACCCCGCAACGCGAAACCAAGGCTATGATGGTTCAGTGACCTTAATCAATGCGGGGGTCAAGCTGTCAACCGCCGACTCACAGTGGGAACTCAATTTGGAATGCAAGAACTGTGGCGATAAGGTCTACACACAGTCTTTCTTGTTTACAAGCTACTACAACCTTCCCATGACGTACCAGGCGACGTTGAAGTATCGCTTTGGCGGCTAGTGGAAAGTAAGCACCGCGAATGAGCGCGCGGAATATCAAAAAAGCCCGGTCGCAGATTGCACCGGGCTTTTTTGTGAGTGGGGTTATTCGCGCTGAGACCTTAAGTAAATGGTGAGTCTTATAGGGTGACAGGCGACGTGACGGCGCTTCAGAAAAGGGCCCCTAGTGCATCTCCTCACCGCCACTGACGTTGATTGCCTCTCCGGTAATGAAACTGGCCTCATCGGAGGCTAAGAATGCGCACATCGCGGCGGTGTCACCGGCCTGACCGATCCGCTGCAGAGGGATGCGCGCGGCCATTTCTTCAAGGTACGCCTCCTCGGTCATGCCTTTGAAGGCAGAAAAATACGCATTTTGCGCACCACCCAACGCGGTGGTCACATGGTTCGGACACACTGCATTAACGGTGATGCCTGCAGCGCCATAGTCGATTGCGGCGGTGCGGGTCAGGCCAATGACCCCATGCTTTGCAGCGCAGTAAGGCGCCATGTGAGGAAACCCCGATTTGGCTGCCTGACTCGCGATATTAATAATGCGACCGCCGCGGTCGCCTGCTTCCATGTGCTTGGCAGCCTCTTGGGTGCAATAAAATACGCCGCTGAGCGTGACATCGATGACGAGGCCCCATTCCGCAGGGGTTACTTCGCGGCTGTGTTTCATGACGAAACCAATACCAGCATTATTGACAAGCACGTCTAAACGGCCAAAGCGCGCGATGACCTCGTCAAATAAAGCGGTTACCGAGTCTGGCGAGCGCACGTCGCAGGGCAGACACAGTACGTTTACGCCTTTTGATTTGAGCCCCGTTGCGACGGATTCCATGTCGGCAGAGCTGGCGAGATGATGATCACTGCTGTCGCCAATATCGGTCACGACGACGTTATAGCCTTCCTGTGCGAAGCGCAGCAGGATGGCTTCACCGAGTCCGCCATGTCGGCCAGAGCCCGTGCAAACCACAACTTTTTGTGTGTTTTCGTCCATGATGGTTCCTTTGTTGAGGCGGCAGTTCGGTGTGGTTTTGTTGTTTACGCCGATCTGTTCGCAATGGGTTGTCGCACCAGCGTGGCTTATTGCCCCCCGAATGACTAGCTCGTTTGCGGTTCGACAGCACGTGGGTGCGTGACATGCCAGCACCCCACAAAACCAAGACCCGCTCCGCTAAAGCAGATCATGACCATCCAGGGCTGATACTCATAGGCGAGCGCACCCAGATAAGAAAATAAAGCGGCCATACTCATGCCCACAGCGCTTGATAGCCCCGCGGCGCTGCCGCTGTACTGTGGGATGGCGTTGACGGAGCCGTAAAGGGTGGCCGGCGTGAGCACGCCCGAGAGCAACATAGAACAGGCAACGGGCGCTAATATGCCAAACAGTGTGAGGCCGTTAAGCAACAGGAGTGCGGGTGCAGACAAGGACACTACTAGCATTGCCATCACTGTCCCCCTTTGCCAAGTGGGTGTCCCCAGCTTCGCCGAATGACTGATTAAAAATGAGCCCACGACATAGGTGAGTGATAGGACGCCCCATACCGCCCCGAAAGTGGTTATCGACATGCCAAATTGTTGATTAAACAGCGCGCCGCCCGTGGATAGCAGCGTAAAAAACATGCCCTGAATAAAGCCAAACGCACAGGCGTGTCCCCAAAAGAGACCCGACGCCAATAGGGATCGATAGCCGCGCAGCGTGACACGTTGCTCTTGCCGCACTTCAGCTGGCTCCTTAGGAATCGACTTAAGACACCACAAGAGGAGCAGCAGGCCCAGTGCTGCCAACAAGGCAAAAACCGACGAAATGCCGCCTTTCTCTGCAAAAAAACCGCCCAGTATTGGCGCGATAACTGGCGTAAAGCCCATGGCCGCGGTGAGCAGTGCAAAGGCTTTGAGGGCCTCCTCTGGTGCCAAATGGTCTCTGATCATACTGCGCGCGATGACCGTCCCAGCACCGACCCCCACGGCCTGTAAAAAGCGCAGCGCGATCATTTGTTGAAGTGTGGTTGCCAACATCATGACAACACTTGATACGACAAAGAGTGTAAAACCAGTGAGCAGAACAGGCCGCTTGCCGATGCGATCAGCCAGCATACCAACGAGGGGTTGGCTAATGGCCAAACCCATCACATAGATCGAAATAAGGTATTGGAGATCGCCGATGTTGCGATCGAACGTAACACTCAGCAGTGGGATGAGGGGCACCATGATGACCACCCCAAAGGGCGATAAACTACTGATAGCCGCCAGTAGCCAACGAGATATAGTGAGACCGGAATGAGGCACGTAATTGCTCGAGAATCGGTGGATTCGAAATAAGACAGTCGCGGTTATAACACGAGACTGAGTGTGAGGGAGGGACGATGAGCCACAGTTACAGCGGTGTTATCCGATACACCAGCCAACAGCAAGGCCGTCTTGGTCAAGCGCGCGGTCGAGAGCAGTTTGTTATTACGCTTAACGATGACGGGTCTCGATCACTGCGCAGCCATGTGATTATTCAGGATCCGCCGATGGTGGAGCGTGATGTGGTGCTCAGTGTTGATGCATCGTTTCATCCTCGCTCAGCTCAGGTTCGTATCCGGGTGGGAGACGATCGTGAAGGGCAAGCCCTATTTATTTGTGATGAGCACCGCATTCACGGCTCGGGTCGTACGATTGAGGGGGAGAATTTTCAGGAGTGCTGGGAGGGAAATGCGGCAGCCACTTTTTTTGTGACGCACCCGATTCAGGCAGACGCGTGGCTCTTGGGAGGGTTAGGGTTTGGGACCGAACCTGACCATCGCCAAATCAGCCACTTC
>CAJWWJ010000195.1 GCA_913048575.1 uncultured Halieaceae bacterium | reverse complement strand
CTCTATCAGGATAATCCTCTGGGATCGTCTGCACCTCAATCATCCGGTCCGGCCCAATGGAGCACAGCCCGACATGGCTCATCGGCATTTACATCTATCCAATACCTCTCTGGTGACACTGGTGCTATTTAGCGCACTGGTCGGTTGCACTGAAGAAGCGGCTGAAAGCCGGTTTAGCTACTCTCAGAACGCGGGTGTTTCAGTGGTGACCGAACCTGCGACACTGACTGATTTGGTGGAAACGCTGACTTCTGTGGGAACCGCGCGGGCGCTGCAGAGTGTTAATGTGTTTTCAGATACATCAGGTCGTGTCACCGCCGTCAATATCAACGCCGATCAGTATGTGGATACGGGCGAGTTGCTTCTGCAACTGGATGACCGAGACGAGCGATTAGCGGTGAAGCTTGCCAACGTAAAGCTGGCCGATGCAAAACGACTGGCGGAACGCTACACAACCGTCAACGCGCGGGATGCCAATATCCCTGAGAGCCAGTTGGATGATGCGCGAGCAGCGGTTGACGGCGCACGTATAGCACTAGAGCAAGCGGAGGTGGCGCTTGATCGAAGACGCATCACCGCACCCTTTTCGGGACGAGTGGGACTTACCGAAATTGATGTGGGAGATCGCATAGACACCAATACACTGATCACCACCATTGATGACAGAGCGGTTTTGCTCGTCAATTTTTCAGTGCCCGAGGTATACGTTGAACGAGTATCACGAGGTACCGGTGTCGAGGTGCGACTGTGGGATGCTGCGGATAAAGCCGTGTCTGGAGAAATCATTGCCGTTGATTCACGCATCGATGTTAATTCGCGCTCTTTTATCGCCCGCGCGGCCATCGATAACGAGGCCGATCGATTTCGACCCGGCATGGCCTTTGAGATCAGTTTAGCTGCCTCACGTGGCGCATTTTTGTCCGTGCCCGATGTGGCCGTGCAGTGGGGTGCCGACGGTGCCTACGTCTGGGTGGCTCAAGAGGGCGTTGCGATACGTCGCGAAGTGACGCTGGTGAAGCGGATGGCGGGCGCCATTTTGGTTGCCGGCGACCTCGTTGAAAACGACCAGGTTGTCATGGAGGGTATCCAGTCCGTGCGCGCCGGCGTCACGCTGAAAGTGCTGACCCCCTCCGAGCTCGACTCCGGTCTCAAAGCGAAGGCCCCCACTGAGACTGATGAGTTCTTCGGTAATGGCTGACCCGAAACGATTCCTGGGAGGACTCCCTGAGCTGGGCGTCAGACGCCCCTGGCTAGTGTTGGTTATGAATCTGTTGGTGGCGATTGCCGGACTGGCTGCGCTAATGGCCATTGAAGTCCGAGAGTTACCCGACGTGGATCGTCCTGTAGTTTCGGTGAGAGCCTTCTTGCCCGGTGCTTCGCCCGAGACAATGGACGCCGAAGTCACACGGCTACTGGAGGGAGCCGCTGCCCGCGTCTCGGGCGTGCTAGAAATCAACTCGTCCAGCGAGGAAAACAACTCACGCATCTATATTGAATTCCGATCTGACACCGACGTGGATCAGGCAGCATCCGACGTTCGCGAGGCGGTCAGTCGTATCGAGCGAGACTTACCCGATGCCGTTGAGCAACTCTCGGTATTCAAGGCGGGCGAGCGCGCAGAGGAAATTATTCGTATCGCGGTAAGGTCCTCCGAGCATTCCGAGGAGGAACTGAGTCAGATTATCGAGCAGGACATCATCCCACGTTTTATCTCATTGCCCGGCGTCGCTGATGTGCCGCTATTTGGATCACGGCAGCGTGTGCTGCGGATCATTCTTGACCCCCTGCGACTGACCAGCTACGGATTGACGGTTGCCGACGTCACTGCCGTATTGCGAGCAGCGCCGCTCGATGTTCCCGCAGGCAGTTTTCGAACTGGAGACCAGCAACTATTGGTGAGAGCAGATGCTGCCGTGACCAAAGAGGATGATATCGCTGCGCTCATTATCAGAGACGACATTCGTATCCGTAATGTTGCCAAAGTCGCTTTCTCACCCGCGGACGCCTCCGGCTTTGTCAGGCTCAACGGCGAACGTGTCGTAGGGATCGGTATTATTCGCCAAGCGGGATCCAACACCATCAATATTGCCAAGGGTGTCCGCGAAGCGGTCGCCGACGTTAATAGTCGCATGCAGGACCTTCAGCTGGAGGTCATATCGGATGACTCTGTGTTTATCAGGGGCTCTGTGCGCGAGGTGATAACCACTTTGCTAATCTCCGTTTTGGTGGTGATCAGCACCATTCGCCTGTTCACCGGCTCAATGCGTCTCACTTTGATACCGGCCATCGCGATTCCCATCTCCCTGCTCGGAACGCTCGCAACAAGTTGGATGCTAGGTTTCTCGATCAATATTTTGACTTTGCTGGCTCTGGTTCTTGCTGCGGGTTTAATCGTTGACGATGCGATAGTGGTACTTGAGAGCGTCCAACGCCGCCGCTCCGAAGGGGCGGCCCCGGGTACGGCGGCGGTCACCGGCACACGACAAGTCTTCTTCGCAGTGATCGCAACAACCGCTGTGTTGATCGCTGTTTTTGTACCTATCGCCTTCTTGCCAGGCACTGCGGGCCGTCTGTTCCAAGAGTTTGGTCTGGTACTGGCAGTCGCGGTCGCTATTTCTTCCTTTGTCGCGCTGAGTCTAGTTCCCGCAACGATGGCAAGGTTGGCCACCTCACAACCGAGGCAGCGCCGCGTGGAAGCGTGGGGCAAGCAATTGGCAAAGGGCTACCATCGTTCACTCACGGCAACACTCAATGCGCCACGCCGCGTCTTTTTTGCATGTCTGATGGCAGGCGGCTTCGCCGCTGGCCTCTATACGTTCCTAGACCAAGAATTGCTGCCTCAAGAGGATCGTGGATCAGTGATTTTATTTGCGAGAGGCCCTGATGGCGTCGGGCTCGACTATACCGAGCGACAGGCAGACCGCATGGAAAATATTCTCGTACCGTTATTGGATCGCGGCGAGATTACCTCTCTGTATTCCAATATCGGTCGATGGGATCCGAATATGGTTTTTATCGTCGCCAGACTGGCAAATTGGGATGACAGAGCGCGCAACCAACAGGAGATTGCTGCAGAGCTCAAACCTTTGTTTGCCGATCTTCCTGGCATGACAACACGCATCTTCAGTGGCAATTCATTGAATCTCCGTGGCGCATCCAGTGGCGGGCTGTCCCTCGCTTTACTCGGCACCGATTACGATGAAATCTATGCTGCAGCGCGAGACTACAGTGACGCCATACGAGAACAGGTGAGCTCTGTCAGTCGGCCACGCATTAGTTACGACCCCTCTCAACCTCAGCTTTCAGTGCGAATAGATCGTGAGCGGGCCTCCGATCTAGATATTCCACTCGAGGATGTCGCACAAACACTTCGGGTGATGGTCGATGGATCTCGTATCGT
>CAJWWJ010000194.1 GCA_913048575.1 uncultured Halieaceae bacterium | reverse complement strand
CGATTCGAGATCCACGCCTTCATGACAGGAGAGGAGGATGAAATATCGCAGCTTCTGAAGGAGTGGGTGCCTCATTGGCACAGCGTTAAAGCGCTGGATAACGGTGCTCTGCTGAGCCTCATCCGCGGGCTGGAAATCGATATTCTAGTGGATCTGTCCGGTCACACGGAAGCATCCAGACTTGAGATCTTTGCGGCAAGAGCAGCGCCCCTGCAAGTCACTTGGTGGGGCTTTGTCCACACCCTTGGCATTAAAGAAATTGATTATCGATTGACCGATTTTGAAGCCTGTCCCAAAGGCGCGGAAGCACATTACACCGAGGCGTTGTGTCGAATGGAATGCCTGACGGCCTACACGCCTCCTGTTAATACTGAGAAGCAGTATCCATCGCCTTGGCAAAGCAACGGCTATATCACCATGATTAGCCTCAACCATACGCGAAAAATCAGCGGGGCCGCTCTTGGCCGCTGGAAAGAAATCCTTATGCAGAGCCCTAATTCTGGCCTCATTATTGTCACCTCAGAAGCAACAGAAGCGGACGCAAGTAATTACTTCACTCCGAGACTCGTTGAACACGACTTTCCCATGGACAGGGTCTCGGCGGTGCCACGCCTATCCATGTTGGAATATATGAACGTGGCATCGGTCGCCGACTTTGCGCTGGATTCATTTCCTGTATCCGGCGGTGTGACGACGCTGCACGCTCTATGGATGGGGTTGCCAGTGCTTACTATGAGGCCCGAGACCACGATTGCGATGCAAACCTACAGCGGTAATACACTTCGGCTCGTAGGCTTTGATGAATGTATTACGAATGACACCGCAGAATTGGTGTCGCGCGCCTCTCAATGGATTCAAAATCCAGCGTTGATTGATCAGCTGAGGGAAAAGACACGCCCGAATCTCGTTGCCAGCCCCTTTATGGATCACGTGGCTCGAGTTCGAGAGCTCGAGGCTTGTTTTTGCGGGATCTGGCAACGGCACATCGACAATCAGCCGGTAAGTGACTTTGACAGTGCCGATGTTCTCGATACGCCCGATGAATGAAGGCAACATGTCTTAAAGAGCACTTATCGTCGAGCATACATAACAATTGAGGCGATAAGGTTGTGCCAAACCCAAGATCGACCGCACAATCATCGTATGAAGCTAACAGCTTGAAGACCTGCGCCAGAGGCGTTAAGCGACGGGATATGGGAAAGCCACAAAATATTGGATCAACATTGGATGGCGTCGATCTTACTGCCTGCCACCCACATCATCAGGTCCTGTTTGAGCCGATTCAAATTGGCCCCGTGGTCGCCCCCAATCGCTTTTACCAGGTCCCACATGCGAGCGGCATGACCGAGAGTAATCCTAGAGTTCGAGCAGCCTTCCGGGAAACAAAAGCCGAGGGCGGCTGGGGTGTGGTCAGCACCGGTGCTGTCTCGATTCATCCGAGCTCAGACGATTCACCCTTGCCTTTTGCCCGCCTTTGGAACGACGCCGATATCGCCTCCCATGCACTGACCACCGAGGCCGTTCATCGTCATGGCAGTCTCGCTGCAGTTGAGTTATGGCATGGCGGAGCGGTTGTCATGAACCGCACGTCCCGTCTTGCACCCCTGTCGCCCTCAGGAATTCCGTGGGCCGCCACGCATATCGGCTTCATGGGTCAACTTCGCCCGAAGAAAATGACCGGGGCCGATATCGATGCGGTATTACATTGGCAACGACTCGCCACCCGACGCGCTCTGGATGCCGGCTTCGATATCCTTTACGTCTACGCGGGTATGGGCTACCTCGGCTATGAGTTCCTTCTACCTGAATACAACTATCGCGATGATGGCTATGGTGGCTCACTGGAAAACCGCGTACGTTTTGTGCGCGAAATGCTGGAAGTCACTCGCGATGAAGCCGGTAGTCGCGCGGCAGTTGCACTGCGAATCAGTCTGGAAGAGCTACGCGCCAAATCATCTGAACACTACGAAAGCGAGGCACACGGCGTTGTCAGTTTGCTCTCAAATGTCCCCGACCTGTGGGACGTGAAAATGGATTACAGCCCAACCGATTGCGGGGCCTCCCGGTTTCGGCAAGAGGGTGCCCACGAACCCATCATTGACTTTGTCAAATCAGTAACAGATCGCCCTGTCGTGGGCGTGGGCAGGTTTACCTCACCTGACACTATGGTCTCGCAGATTCGCAGAGGCGTGCTCGACCTGATCGGCGGCGCTCGCGCCAGTATTGCCGACCCATTTTTACCCAGTAAGGTGCGTGAAGGTCGTTATGATGACATTCGCGAATGCATCGGATGCAACATCTGTATCGCGAGTTGGCATGATGGTGTGCCAGTGCGCTGCACCCAAAATGCCACTGCCGGAGAAGAGTGGCGGCGGGGTTGGCACCCGGAAAAATTTCGGCAAACGCTCGCCCCTGCCAAAGTCTTGGTCGTAGGTGGTGGACCGGCTGGTCTCGAGGCAGCTCTGATTGCCGCTCGGCAGGGCTTTGACGTCACGCTCGCTGAACAACATGAAGACTGGGGCGGCCGGGTGTTACAGGAAAGCCAGCTACCCGGGATGGCAAGCTGGCGCCGTGTCAGGGACTATCGCGTTTGGGCGCTTTCGCAAATGGGGAATGTTGACATGTTCACCAATAGCCAACTGGACGCCGCGGCTTTGAGCGATTTCGGAGCCGATCATATTGCATTGGCGACGGGTGCTCAGTGGACAACGAGACTCTACTCGCCACTGGAAATACCGGCAGCACCCCTCGAGGGACCGCAAGTCTTCACGCCCGAAGATGTTTACGCGGGTAGAGTGACCGGTGAGCGGCTACTGGTATTTGATTTTGACAATTATTACCTCGGTGGCGTGATCGCAGAGCACCTTGCCGAGCAAGATAGGCATGTGACCTACGCTACACCGGCAGGGCATGCTTCCGCATGGACGTTCATGACCAATGAACTCCCATATGTCTATCAGGCTCTCGAGAATGCACGCGTGAATATCCATACCACTGCTAACCTGATGGGCTTTGATGGACGGGTGGCCACTCTCAAAAATCTGTTCCACAGTGCGGAGACGGAACTCGAGATCGACGGAGTGGTCATCGTCGGGCATCGCGAGACGAATGACACCTTGTATCAATCGGTCAGCGATGCGAGCGGTAACGGAAACCGGTCCTCTGTGACGCTGATTGGCGACGCGCTAGCGCCGGGTGCCATCGTGCATGCTGTCCACAGTGGGCATCTGTACTCACGCGGGCTGATCGATCCTGACGCCACCTATTTACGTGATGAACCTGTCACATTGCACGAACCCGACAGTGTTTTCCCTGCTTATCAATCCGACCCAGGCAGTTGAGGGGTTGATGCTCGACTCACTGGAAAAAACCCTTCCCAGAGACAGCTACCTGTCTGAGGCC
>CAJWWJ010000193.1 GCA_913048575.1 uncultured Halieaceae bacterium | reverse complement strand
GAATTGGCGAATAACAGCTTTCCGATAGACGCCTCACTACTGATGCGCCGTTGTAAGTATGCCTGCTTGCCAAAGCTCATGCATAGATCGACAAAAGCCTCTTGATCCCCGTCGATCGTGTCAGCCTCTCTCATCAATACGTCAGCCCCAATGCTATAAGCCTCGGCAAAAACTGTCAGCGCAACGTGACCGAGTTTAGGTGCCAGTGCATTGAGTATCTTCCGGCTATTTTCTGCGTTTTCGCACAGTTGATTCTGCCAATCCGGCACCTCGAGACAGAGCTCTTCATTAATCTGAGTTTCGAAAGCTTGGCTATCAGGATAGAAAAATTCGAATTTGAACAGATCGCGGAGTGCCCGCACTTCACGCCAAAAACAGGCGAGCGCGGTTTCTTCTTTTGACTTTTCGCTGACGGCAAGTAAGGCGACTTCTGCAACGGCCCGACTCAGGAAAAAATGAACAATGGTATTGCGGTAAAAGCTGGCAATCGGTGCTTGTCCATCCGCAATGCCGTAGACGGTTTCTGGCCCGCCATCAAAAGCTGTAATGATTCCCTCTTTGATCATATTGCTTAGAAGGCTTCGCATCTCACTGGCAAAATGTAAGTTAAAGTCGGGGGATAACCTAACGCCTCTGCTGGTTGCCCACTGGGTCATGACGGTGACATCACGAATAATTTCAGCCTCTGTCAACGCACGAGGAAACGCACCTAACAGAGACGTGGATACGACTGCCGGAAAGGTAGCTGGTGTCACGCGATTGGCCTCTACGGCCACCTGAAACGCAATTTTTGAAATAGCGAGTTGGTCACTCGGGTCTGGCGCTATCGGTAAGCAGACGGGTTGCCCAAAGTCGACATGGATACGTCCCATTGGGCGAGCGAGACTGCGCAAATAACGGATTAGCCAGCCAATTGATTCAGGTGCCTTTGGCGTACCAGATTGCTCTCTTGCGTACTCTTCCGCGTCGCGTATTAAATCATAAGATACTGAGACAGGAATAATGTGGATATCCTGAGAACCCGCATGATGCGCGCCTTCCAGCACATATTTGAGGAGTCCGTACTTTGGGGGCATGAGCTTGCCTAAGCGAGACCGCGTGCCCTCAAATGACCACGTCATCGGAAAGCGTTTCTCCATTAAATACCCAATATATTGCTTGAGGCTGAGCTTGTAGATTTCGTTGTCTTGAAAACTGCGACGGATGAAGATGCCCCCTGCGCGCCGCAATAAGAAACCAAGTATTGGGACATTTAAGTTAGCGCCGCCAAAAAAATGCGGCATGGGGAAGTTATTATCAAATAATATTTTGGGTACAACGAATCCGTCGATATAGGTTTTGTGTGTCCAAAGTAGTGCCGATGGATACTGCCGGACAATGTGTCGCACTCGCTCGACATCTTTTGGGTCGTACTGGAGAGCTCTGTCGTAGCCCAACCCTAAACAGATTCCACAAACTTTTGCCCAGACATCGAGCCAAAAACGCGTCGGAATAGAAATCATTTCTTTGAGGTACTGATTTGCTTCTGCACGAACCGCTTTGGTGGATCTCTCTGACTTATCAGCGATGGTGCGGAGTCCTGCTTTGAATGACAGGTTATGACGGAGGCTCTGTCGTACATAGCGCGGCACTTTGTATCGTCCACCAATCAATTGGCGTTCTGCGATGTCGAGTACCACCGCCGCTTGGCGAGCCACAAAAATTGCAAAATCTTTCGGCTGATGTGCCGCCAACACACCCGTTTTCCGATGAAAGCGGTCGCCAAGGTCTTGTGAAGATCCTGGTTCCCCTGATGTGAGATGGATGCGTTCGGGATGTCGATGGGCGACATAGCGCGCCAGCCAGTTAGGGGGTCGTCGCTCACCGCCACTGATTAAATCTGCCAGTTGAGGGCCGCTTCGCGTTTCCCGTTTTGGATTGAGCCAGGAGACCCTGAGGGGAGCGACATAGGCATCGGGATGCGCTGCTAATGCCTCAGCAAGCGCTTGAACGATGAGCGCTTTCCGATCATTCCTAAGGTTCAGACATAAAGTAACCGATGATCGTGATGGTGCCTCGTTCGCTGTAATCCATCGCGTGAGCAACTGCTGCTCGTAACCGCGCGATGTATCGAGCAAAAAAATGACAGACGCATGTGGGGTGGGCCAAGGGCTTCGCTCAAGCTGTGTTTGCAACCGCGTCGCTTGTGACACTCAGTGTCTCGTCGCCTCGGGGGCACCATTGTTTTGCTCCCGGGCTGGCTGGTTGTTTTTAATGACGGGCGCTTGGAGCATTTGCTCGGGATCATCGTCGCTGACGTTTGTCTTTCGGCCAGGGCGTTGCCGATTTGTTTGACCACGGACTTCCGGTTTCAAGTCGTCGGGCGTATGTTCCTCAAGCGCGAGGGTTTCCTCAACCGACAATTCGGGTTGTGCCAGCGCGCGCAGAAACGTATTGCGAACGTCTGTTACGTGCGTCTGCAATGTCTCGGTGGTCCAGTCGCTGGTGTCGATAGGGGGTAGTACGTCGACATGCACCGTGCCACTGCGAAAGATGCGATCACCCTTGGGCGAAATGTCGTGAGAGTTGTGAATCACCACCGGCACGATGGGGACGCCAGACTGCATCGCCATGTGAAAGCCACCTTTTTTAAAGGCGCCTAATTTTCTCGTCGGTGCGCGCGTTCCCTCTGGTGCGATCACCAGACTTTTTCGCTCTTCTTGCAAAGCGTGGACTAACGGCTTCATGGTCTCAATGGCGGCGGTTCGATCACTTCGGTCAATAAAAACCACCCCCGCGGCACCCATCAAGGGACCGATAAAAGGCATGTTTTTCAGCTCTCGTTTACCGACGCCCACAATATCTCGGCGGACTAAGCTCGCCATGATCAACATATCGGCATTACTTTGGTGGTTGAACATAAAAATAGCGGGCCGGTGATTCCATAGATGCTCTCTTCCGCGAACATCGAGATCCAGGCCGATCAATGCGCTGGCTGTCTCGGCGAAGAGGGAGATGGAAAAATTGATCGAGTCCCGGCGTGAACCGCTCAGCGCGTAGAGCGGGAGTCCCAGTAAAAAGCTCCCCACTAATGAGCTAGTCGCGGCGAGTGACCGGAAAATTTGACTGCCAGAGGCGCTGCCTCGGCTGGTGAAATGAGCGGCTGCCCAGCTCCGTTCTCTCGCAATGACGCGAAGTTGGCGACTGCCGTTAAGCACCACAGGATGTCCGACTGCTTCTAGCAGTTCGATGTCATCGGTGCTGTCGCTGTAGAAAAAACAGTCGGCCAAGGTGCTCTCTTTGACCTCGGTAAATGTCTCGGCAGCCAGCACTTTGCCATCGCCAAAGCAGGTCGGTTGGACCACCCTACCCGTGAACTGGCCGTCGATGACCTCAAGCTCTGAGGAGTAGACATCGTCTATGCCTAAATCTTTGGCGGCGGGGCG
>CAJWWJ010000192.1 GCA_913048575.1 uncultured Halieaceae bacterium | reverse complement strand
GGCCAACAATTGTCGCCACTGCCCGAAATCGCAGCCATTAACCACGGGCATGTGGCCTATCGGCAACTGGCGAGGGTGATCCCCGAAGAGACGCTAGCGCAGTACTTTACCTTTGCCTTCGTGCGGCATCCCTTCGATCGATTTGTCTCTGTTTGTGCCTTTTTAGCGCGCACTGACCCCAGTTATCAAGACGACCCCACTGCATGGATGAAGCGAGCACTGACCCGCGCACCCTTTCGTAAACGCGTGTTGGTCGCCACCCAAAGCGACTTGCTCACCTGTGAACACTCGGGCTCGATAAAGTTGGACTTTGTCGGTCGCTATGAGTCGTTACAAAGCGACTGTGATCATGTCTGTCGGACTTTGTCGCTACCCGCCGTGCCGCTGTCGCGTAAAAACAGCTCAGAGCACCGGCAACCTCATGAGGTCCTTGATGGGGAGTTACGAGAAGCACTGACCGAGAGGTACGCCGACGACTTTGAGGCGTTCAGCTACGACCCGTAGCAAACTCTGCAGCACGTCGTGGCTGCAAAGCGGCCCCTAAAATACGCTGTAAAATAATGGGGTTAATCCCGACGCTGTTCGACTGCGTCACCAATGCCCTTGGATTTTCTTTTAGCGCTGACCGCGTCCGTTGCAAAAGACCCTGGTAACCCGCGATGCCCTCGGGTGTCAGCCCATACAGAGACCATTGCCTGCGCCAGTCGTGTACCAAATCGAACAATACGTCGTGGTAATAATTGAGCAGGTGCGGGTCATTGGCTGGATTTGCGCGACAATCATCGAGCAGCTCAGCCACGATGGCAGACATCTCACCCGGCGCCATAATCGGTGCAAACGGAAACCGCTCGGTGATCAGTTCAGGTCTCAGGTCAGGCTCGAAGGCTTTTGTTTGTGGCGTGATTGGGGCGTCTGCTCGTTGCACTTGGCGCACCATTTGCCAAAATGCGGCAGAGCCCGCGATATCAATGACCAGATGAATGCGCTCATTAGCGCTCCCATTGATGACGCGATGTCGCCGCCATGAGTCAAATAACCAAGCCTCACCGGCTGCCATATGGACCTCCTCTGCCCCGCAAAAAAAGCGGACAGTGGGCTCGGTAATAATCGGCACATGAATGCGCACGCGGCTGTACCAGTGATAGTTAAAATCGACGTGCTCTTGAACCACCGCACCGGGTGCCAGCCGCATGAGTCGACTGCGTGCCACCACTTCATTAAAGCCTGCGACCACCTGAAGCAGGTAGGGCGCATCAAGTAGGTAGGGGGTTGGCGCCATCCGGCCATCAAAGCCGTCTTTTAACTCGCCATTAATCGAAACCAGCGGCACCGCAGTGTTGCCCTCGAGTCCGGACGGGTGAGGCAACCACGCCGCCTCCGATAGGGCTTGCGCCTCCTCACCGAGGCGACCGGCGTCAAAGGAGTAGGGTAACCGTAAGAAAGGCCGATCTAACTCCAAATTACCCTCCTCAGTGCTGAGCTTTTACCCACTCTACTATGGATGAGAAATCTCGATCACCATTGCCTTGGGCCTGATGCGAAGAAAAGGTCGCCATTGCTTGCTTTCCCATTTGATTGTCTAAGTCGCAGCTCTCCGCGACTTCGCAGGCCAAACCGAGATCTTTCACCATGAGGTCAACCATAAATCCCGGCCGGTATTGGTTACTTGAGGGGACACCTTCCATGACATCTGGCCATGGATTGTAAACCTGTAGTGACCAATTGTTGCCGGAACTGGCCTTCATGATGTTGGACAGCACTGCGGGGTCTAGTCCATGCGCCTCGCCCATAGCGAGCGCCTCACAGGTGCCGATCATATGGATCGCCAACAGCATATTGTTTGCCGCCTTTGCGACCTGCCCAGCACCCGCAGGCCCGGCATGAAAAATCTTTTCGGCACTCCCCATCCCAGCCAGTATGACCCTTGCTCGCTCGAATGCGGGCTCACTGCCGCCACACATAAAGGCCAGCGTGCCAGCAGTGGCTGCAGCCACACCGCCAGAAACCGGGGTATCCATAAAGTCGATCCCAAGTTTAGCGGCAGCTTCGCCGACTTCTCGCGCTGTGGTGGCATCGATCGTGCTCGCGTCCAATATCAACGTATCGGTTGGCACCTGCGCCAGCAAACCGCTCTCACCCAAAAACGTACTCGCGACATGCTTACCTGCGGGCAACATACTGATGATCACGTCGGCCTCCGACACGGCATCCAGCGCTGATGTGGCGACTGAAGCACCCTCGGCGGCGAGCGCCGCACACGCCTCTGGAACCAAATCGAAAACAGCGAGTGTGTGCCCTGCCGCAATCAGGTTTTTAGCCATAGGGCCACCCATATTGCCGAGCCCTAAAAATGCGATTTGCGCCATGATTTACTCCGGTAATCCCAGCGCTGGCATATCTGCAGGCGCCACAAAAAAAGTATCGACCACGTCATCAGGCACTGACAGTAGGTTGGGGTAGGTCCAAACGGGGTTGCGATCTTTGTCCACCAATAGTGCACGGACGCCCTCAGCAAACTCTGGGTGGCGCATGATATTGCAGCCCAAAATGAGTTCTGACTCAAAGACCTCACGCAAGCCGGCGTCTTGGCTCTGATTGAGCTGCTTAAAGATCCAGGCGGCGGCCAGCGGAGAGCCTTGCAGTAACCCGTTTTGGGCCTTCGATAACCACGTGTCGTCACCTGCCCAAGCCGCTACTCGTTCATGAATCTCGATCAGATCGCTACCCGACATCCACGCATTAATGGTCTCCAGATGCGGTTCTATCTGCGCCTCCGGTAGCGCGCCACTCGACGTCATGTCGCTCAAGAGTGCTGCAACGAGATCCTGATTGTGCTCGTCACTCGCACTCCAATCTTGCTCAGTCAGGCGACTTAACAACGCTGGCTTCTGCTCGTTAGATAGAAAGTGACTGCCCAAACCGCAAAAGAGCGCGTCCGCCGCATTAATGTGAGACGACGTGAGTGCGAGAAATCGACCGATATGCCCTTGCATCTGGTTAAGGAACCAACTGCCTCCCACATCGGGGAACAACGCAATGGTGATTTCCGGCATACCGATGCGCGTGCGCTCACTCACAATGCGGTAACGACACCCAGCGAGAATCCCGAGGCCCCCGCCCATGACCACACCATGCCCCCAACAAATGAGAGGCTTGGCATAAGTGTGGAGCAGATAATTCATGCGGTACTCGCGAGCAAAGAAATGCTCAGCATAATCACAGGGGCCGCCCGGCGTTTCCAAAGAGGAATTACGGAGCGCCTGAACATCTCCACCTGCGCAAAAAGCCTTCTCTCCCGCGCCATCAATTAGCACTGCCACAACCTGCTCATTGGCGGCCCAATGCGCTAATTGATCACTAATGATATCGACCATTTCACGGGTCAACGAGTTCAGCGTTTTCTCTACATTGAGCGTCAGCTGGCCAATCACCCATTCGCCACACGAATGCTCCGTGACAATGACACTGTCTGTCATTGGTTTTTCCATTCAGGCTCACGCTTCTCAAGAAA
>CAJWWJ010000191.1 GCA_913048575.1 uncultured Halieaceae bacterium | reverse complement strand
TATCGGGCTGTCACAGATGTGATGACCGTTGCGGGGGCAGCGCCGGGCTCGATGTTCTTGTACCGGACTTCCCTTTTAACCTACCCAAACCCGTAAGCTGGTAGGCACCTAACGGAGTGCACCGTACTCTCAGAAGGTGCCCGGGTCAATGATTCTCGATGGTATGATCACTCCATGGAGACAGCTTTAGAATGCGCGCCAACTGACGAGCAGTGCCAGCAAGTGACCCGCTTGCTGGGACGGACGCCCCGTGGTTTAAAGGCCATTCCCGTGCTCGGCTCATCGGGATCTCCGGTGGTGATTCGTGTGGCGTCCGTGGTCGATAATAAGCCGTTTCCAACGCTGTACTGGTTGGTCGATGCTGCCCTGTGCTTGCAAATCGATCGCTTGGAGGCGGCGGGCTGGATCGCGCGCCTGCAGGCCCGCGTAGATGAGTCGTCGGATCTGCAAAATGAGATGGAGCAGGATCATGCGCGCTACAAACACGAACGTGAGCGCTATCTGTTACCCGAGGAAGTGCTGTTATTAACGAGCCATAATATGAGACAGGCATTGGATGAGCGCGGTATCGGTGGCATTACCGGAAAGCATCGCATTCGTTGTTTACACACTTGGTATGCAGCCCACTTAGTCACTCCCAACAGCATCGGCCGTCTGGTGGATCAATTACTGGCAGAAAGTGAATACTTGGCCCCAGATTAGGGGCCTGTCAGTGTTATCCTGCGGCGATTTTATTGATCTTGGTAACGAGGCGCCTCACATGTCGACGAATACTGATGACTTACGCATCCGCAAGCTGCGCGAGTTATTAATCCCCGAACAGCTGATTGAAGAAATGCCTGCCCAAGGCGGCATTGCAGAGCATGTCACGGCGTCTCGCGGAGCGATTCAATCGGTTCTCGAAAAGACCGATGACCGCCTGATTGTTGTCGTAGGGCCCTGTTCGATCCATGACCCTGCAGCGGCAATTGATTACGCTGGACGTCTTGCGGAATTGAACAAGACGGTCTCAGACCAGCTGTTGGTCGTCATGCGTGTTTACTTTGAAAAACCGCGCACGACGGTGGGTTGGAAGGGACTGATCAACGATCCTCACCTTGATAATTCTTTTGACGTGAACGAAGGGCTGCGCCGCGCGAGAGGGTTGCTGCTAGAAATCAACTCCCTGGGGCTGCCTACCGCGACGGAATACTTGGATTTAATCTCACCGCAGTACATTGCGGATCTGATTGCTTGGGGTGCGATTGGCGCGCGGACAACCGAAAGCCAGAGTCATCGCGAGCTGGCGAGCGGACTCTCCTGCCCGGTGGGCTTTAAAAACGGTACGGGTGGCAATATTCAGATTGCTGTCGATGCCATTGGCGCAGCGCAGCACTCTCACCACTTTTTGTCGGTCACCAAAAGGGGCCAGTGTGCCATCGTCGAAACGGCGGGTAACCCCTACTGCCACCTCATCTTGCGGGGTGGTCCGCAGCCCAATTACGATATGTTCTCGGTGGACGATGCCTGTGCCATGCTCCGCAAAGCCTCATTACCAGAGGCCATCATGATCGATGCCAGCCATGCCAACAGTCGTAAGAAGCCCAATCTGCAAGTGGCTGTGTCCGAAGATATTGCGTCTCAGGTAGAGCGGGGTGACCATCGGATCGTCGGTTTAATGTTGGAGGGCTTCATTGAGGGAGGCCGACAAGACGTTGTGAATATCGATGATTTGGAATACGGCAAAAGTATTACTGATCCTTGTATGGATTGGGATCAGACAGCTGCGACACTGCATCACCTCGCTCAGGCCGTCGAACGGCGCAGGGTAGCGAGCTAACGTTAAGGGGAGGTTGCGTGCACCGTAACGCATCAACACAGCTTCACATTGCCATGCTGATTGCGATCGCTCTGGTGGTCATCGTTGGCGCGACCACCACAGTGGCGCAAGAGCGAGAGTTGCTCGTACCCCGGCCACAGTCTGAGATGACGATTGCGGAACTCTCAGAGGAAGTCTACGACGAGGTAAAATCACTGCATGCCTTCGAGGCAATACCGCTCCCAGATTCACCAGAGCGTCGTCGAACGCTAGAAATTCGGCTCGACGAAAAGACCATTAATTTACTCAAAAATATCATGTCGCTGTCGCAGCGTGTTCTGGCAAAGCCAGAGGACGCTCCCGAGAGGGCGACGCTGCGTCAACTCGTTCAAGCCCGAGGCATTGAGATAGAGCAAACACTGGTTCTTCGTTTTGCCAGTTTGACAGAGAGATTGAATCAGTCACTGGCTCGCCAAGCTAGCCTGTCGGGCGCAGCGTTACTGAGTGAAGAGTCACTGGGCGAATTATTAGATGGGCAGCGTCTTCAGTACCTGTCACTCGCCTCTGAGCTCGCGTTATTAATGAAGACGCTTGAGCTAGAGGAAACCGATCTCAGGAAAAAAGTCATCAGCACGCTGACCTATTTTGGCGATGAGATGATGGGGCTTGTGCACCTTCATCGGCATGGTCTCAGCATGCTCTCAGCTAGAAGCGCTGCTGATGGCACCGACGCAGATCTGCTTCAGGCAGCGCGATTTGAGTCCGAAAGATTAGAGCTGGCAACCAAACGCTTGAGAAAGGTGGTGACACAACTCGAGCTCTTGGGCGGCGATACGCTGGAAATGCGGCGGACGCTGATTGAAGAGCGTCGAGGGTTGGCGTTGACGTTGGTCGACACTGCCGTCATTAATGTCTTGTACGCTGAGATATCCGGTGAGGTCCGAGATTGGTTCTCGGTTCGCGGTATCGGTGCGGCGATTTCTTTTGTTTTATTCGTGGTCATTGTGATTATCTCCCGCGCCTTGTCACGGATTGCAAAGCGATTGGCGGCGCGTGCACTGAAAAACGCTGAAGAGTCGGTCTCTCAATTACTGAGGGAGACCCTAATTTCTATGGCGGGTACCGTCGTATTTTTAATTGGGATGTTGGTGGCGTTGTCTCAAATTGGCATCTCTGTGACGCCACTCATTGCAGGATTAGGGGTCATTGGTTTTATTGTCGGTTTTGCCCTGCAAGATACGCTGGCTAACTTTGCATCAGGTGCCATGATTTTGGCGTATCGACCTTTCGACACGGGTGACTTTATCTCTGCAGCCGATGTGGAGGGCGAGGTTCGCAAGATGAACCTGGTCAATACGACGATTGTGACCGTTGATAATCGAGTGCTGATTATTCCCAACAGCAAGATTTGGGGCGGTGTCATTATGAACTTTACGGGACAGCACCTTCGCCGTACTGACGTGATTTACGGCGTGAGTTATAGCGAGGATCTTGATCACGTACAGCGAGTATTAGAAGAGTTGATAGCCGCTGATGAGCGTTTTCTGACAACGCCACCGGCGATCGTGCGGGTCAAGCACTTCGGCGATTCCTCAATCGATTTTATGGTGCGCGCTTATGTGAGAACCGAGCAGTTCTGGGAGACGCTGTGGGCACTCAATAAGTCGGTTAAGCAACGATTCGACGCAGAGGGCATTTCCATTCCCTTTCCGCAGCGCGACGT
>CAJWWJ010000190.1 GCA_913048575.1 uncultured Halieaceae bacterium | reverse complement strand
CCGGTCGATATCCAGAACGAGATCGACCGCTACATCTCCTGGCCCGCTCAGGCGACCTCTTACATGCTCGGCATGATCGAGATCCGCCGGCTACGCACGTTGGCGGAGGAGGCGCTGGGTGACAATTTTGATCTGCGCAGCTTCCATGACCGCGTGGTGGGCATGGGCAGCATTACTCTACCCATGCTCGAAGAATCGATTGAAGTGTGGATCGCCGAGCAGCAGTCGGGCGGCTAGTTCACGGGGAATCGGATAGGGTCGGCTGACTGCGGGGCGGGCGCAACCACAACTGTCCAAAATGCCTGACTGATCGTGCACTTAGCGATTCTCTAAATAATCTTAGCCACTCGGCAAAGGCAATCCGTAACGGATTGTAGGTATTGATATTGGTCAGCAGCCCGTAGCGCACTGGCGCCACCTCGGGCTCGAATGTGCCGAATAAGCGATCCCACACAATAAACACGTTGCCGTAGTTGCGATCCACATACTCGGCATTCGAACCGTGATGCGCGCGATGGTGCGAGGGGGTCACTAACAGCCATTCCAGCGGCGCCCACAGCTTTTTGATCACCTCGGTGTGGGTCCAAAAGCCGTAGATCGTGGCGATCGCGCCGGCACTGGCAATCACCAGCGGATCAAAGCCGAGTAACGGCAGCGGCCAGTAAAAAAGCGCTTTGGTAAAAGGCCCGGTGGGGGATTGTCGTAGCGCGGTACCGAGATTCATATGCTCACTGGAATGATGCACCACATGAGCACACCACAAAAACCGCACCCGGTGCTGGCCCTGGTGATACCAATAAAAAACAAAGTCGATCACGACGAAGGTCAGCAGCCAGCCCCAGGGTCCGTCGGGCACCTCAAACACCCGATACTGATATAGCCAGAAATGAAGCCCTATCAGCGCACCACCCAGGGCAAGACGCACCCCGATATTAATACTCAACTGTGACATCGAGCCGCAAAAGTCCTTGAGCGCGTACACATTTTGCCCGCGCAGGCTGCTCACGGTAGCCTCCGCCACCATGAGTAGTGCAAAGATAGGCAGTGCCATAAACATTACATCCATGGCGTGAGTGTAACCAAGTTTTGAGATGGCGCGGGCCGCTGAGTGCCGGACCGGCACTACTTCCTGAAGCGCTTCCAGGTACCGCCGTACTGATAGCTGTCGGGGCGTTGGGATTTCAACCGCTCTACACATCGGTTGCACAGAAACTTCCAGTTCTTCAGACGACTGGCTCGACAACGGTAAAGGGTCGGTGTCTCGGCTGTACACCCTTCGCACAATTTGGATCGTTCTCGCATAGCTAAGGGTGGGCCAACAAGGCCCTCGTGCAGTGTATTAACTTGCCGTCACCGGAGCGGTCAGCACCGTGACGTAGGCTGATAGCAAGACTTCGATCGCCTCGTCCATCTCGCCTTGAGACTCGAAAAGCTGGCCCGCCATGTCGAACAGCGCCATAAACATGGGCACCCCGTCTACGGTTTTCGCAACGCGAAACGCCGATTCTTTGTTGTATAAATCGGTCCAGTACTGGCGCACCCTCGACCAAAAAGGTCCCGTGCTTTGCCAATACAGGTCTCCTGCACTGAAATCATAATTGAGCACGCGATCATATCGGGATAACCCCGCTTCGCGAGCCAGATAAGGTTGCTCCGCCGCGGGCCGATTCTGCGCATCCAGCACAAGCTTCAGCGCATCCTCTTCCTGAGTCCACCCCGCGGGCGTGATGGTGATGCGGTGCGAGCCATAAAGGGCTTGATAATCATCCCTCACGCTGAACTCGCGTCGCGGCAGCGGCCGGCGTCGATCACCTGATTGCCAGAACGACACACCAGGGGCATGAGTCCAACGACCTATTGCTTCGTAGCGAGGCGAATCGTCAACCTGATAGACGGTTTGGGTCCACGCGCCGGTCCTTAATTGCTCATTAAGCGCTCGGCGCGCAAAAGCACCGTGACCTTCAAAGGCGTGCATTTCGGTGTCCTCGTATTGCCAATCTTGCCGCCAATGTTTGACCACCATAGCATCCGACTCAAAGCCATCAGCGTCTAAAAAATGCATCACAATGATGTGCTGCAGACTGACGAAATCCGGCTCGTTAGCGACCACATAAACGCGCTCAGTACCCCAGCTTTGATATGGCGCGACGGGTCTATAGCCTTGGGTAAAGCCCACGGTCTCAATAAAATCAAAACTGGTCCGATAGTCCCCCGCCATTGCCAATATGGCACGTCGATCACGTTCCTGTGGCATCAGTCCACGCACCTGAAGCTCGGAGAAAGCGCCCGCGGTACCAGAGTCCAATCGTACCTCCGGGCCCGAGGTCGTGCCTCCGCGAGGCTTCATACTGTCTGACTCGGAAAACATCCACGAGAAGGTGTACCGCCTGCCCTGAGTGTCCTGATCACTAGAGTCATCCTCAGACGCATTCACGATGCCCGCAGCCGCACAAGTGCTCAGCAGTGATAGCAATAAGAGGCGCCAGAGTTTCCGCGTTTTAAACTGCATACTTAGTATCCGTGTCTTTCGGAGCAAAATCTAACCGAACTGATACGTCAAAAAAATGAAATCGTATTGCTCGCGCTGCCCTTTGATGGGGACTTCCTCAATGCGCGATAACACTGCGGTTTTCGATGTAGCGGCACATTGCCAACTGAGCAGTCGTAGGCACCTCGGCTGGGACATCATCTAGCATAAGCAGGTGGTTGCATGCCTGCATGGCTTCCTGCCGCAGCCCCACGCTATGCATTACCCTCGACAACGTGTGTGCAGTAGAGTTCACCACCTCAATCGCCAGCTTAGGGTCGCCTGTTCGCTTCAGACACAAGTAGAGCACCGATGTCGTGTCTGCAAGAACGCCAATCGCATCAACCGTCACTTCGTGCTCTCGGAAGAACAGCTTGCCCGCGACAAAGGCCTTCACCAGCTCCGACTCGGCCTTGTCGAGCTCACATTGCTCAATCAATTCGATACCCGACCCCAAACAACCCAACCACACTTTCGCATTGAAAAAGCCACATCCGCACATAGCCCGCCAGTGCTTATCGCAAAAACAGCCGGCGTTCTCACTACCAGTGGCCGTGTTCTGGTTCACAGGAAGATACCGCTTGCACCCGAAATCAAAATCATCACCGGTATCGCAGTCACCAATGAAGCTATTAGTAGGTAACCGATTCCTCGCCAATATTGCCCTGTGTCGTGCATCATTTGCCCCCGCAATGGTCTCTGTTAATCCGTCTACAGCGCTGCTGCGTGCTCCGTCATATAAGTCGCTACGCCCTTCGATGTATTCACCATTCCAGCGTCCCCCTTGTTCCAGCCCGCCGGGCAAACCTGTCCATTTGCCTCGAAAAACTGCATGGCGTCTACGATCCTGATGACCTCGTCCACGCTACGACCTAAAGGCTCATCATTGACAACTTGATGACGCACGATGCCCTTTTGGTCAATGACAAAGGTGGCCCGCATGGCCACTCCAGGGGGGTAATATGAGTTTCCCGGCTCAGACAAAATGCCGTAAGCATTAGCAATATCTTTCGTCATATCCGCGACTAGCGGGAACGG
>CAJWWJ010000189.1 GCA_913048575.1 uncultured Halieaceae bacterium | reverse complement strand
CAATCCTGCAATAACTGATCAACTCGCGCCTGCCAGTCGCTTTGACCCTCATCGTTGCGGCGCCGCGTTTCCTGCAGGTCATGTCCGGCGCTGAAGGCGGGCCCGCTGCTGCGAATCACCATGACCCGAACGGCGGGGTCCTCATTGCCTGTCTCGATTGCACTCGACAATGCGTCGATCATATCGCTCGAGAGGGGGTTCCGCCTATCGGGGCGGTTCAGGGTCAGCCAGAGAATCGCGTTGTCCCTCTGGTGAGTCACAAATGGTTCAGTCATGTGCGGATCTCTCAGGTAAGGCCGGTGCTTGGAGCTATTGCGCACGGCGTCGAGGTCAAGCCGGGCACAGCGCCAGATTATCATGACGCGGGTAACGATTTCCGTATAGACCGTGTTTGGCAATGACCAGGGCTTGAGCGACCCTTAGCGCGAACAGGGGACTGGCTCCAGCATTGAAAAAACGATCGCGCTGTCGCACTCTCGCAATCAACAGTCATAACGACTTTACTAGGATGCGCTATGAACAGGCGTGCGTTTTACACCTTGGCTGCCTTGTTGTGGTGCGCGGCAAGCAGCGCAGTAGAATTTGAAGATTACGATTACAGCCGCTTTTCTCAGGAAGTGACAGAGTGTGACCGACTCGCCTCTCATGGGCGCGACCCGGGTCATGTAGCGCCGGCTGTGAGCAGCAGTGGCATGGACAAAGTCGCCGCTATAGCGGCCTGCCATGAAGCCGTGCTCAAGGATCCCGATAACCCGCGGCTCAACTACCAGTTGGGTCGAGCGTATGGCTACTCAGGTCGGGGTGAGGAAGCCATGCCTTATCGGCTCGAGGCGCTTGATGCTGACTATCCCCAGTCTCTGTTTGTGATCGGCTACCTTTACTCTGTTGGCCGAACCATAGAGCCTGATATTTGCAAAACCTACGAGCTTTGGCAGCGGGCGGCGCGTTACCGAAGGTTAGCTGCGCTAGTGGCGCTCCCCAGGCAAAGTTTGCGTGGCGATTTCGCGGCGTGTGGACCCGAATTGACCCCCGAAGCGATGCGCGCCTATTTGAATGAGGCCAAAGCCCTGTCGAATGACTATTACGTGGGCATGTTAGTGGATGATTTGTTGGAGGCGGTCGATGCCGAATATCCCGCGTCGTGATGCCCGAGGTCGATTTTGATGACGCACACGAAGTCTGACGGAGCAAAGTCTAATGAATAGCGCATGGCATTGGGTGAGCATTGGCACGGCAGACCTTGAAGCGGCGCTGGCCTTTTGGTCGGGCAAGCTGGGTTTTGAGGAGATTGGGATTGCCGAAGGGGATGACCCGGGCCTGAGGGCGCACTGGCGACTGCCTGATCAAAGGGTGGCGAGGCAGGCCATGGTGCGAGCCCCCGGTGCAGCCTTTGGCGCGATCCATTTGGTCGAGTGGGAGGGCGCTACCGAATCGGTGCGGGCTGATGCCGCCGTCTTTGATCTCTGCCCCAAAAACCTTGATATCTATGTCGATGATTTGCCTCGGCGGATGGCCGAACTGGCCGAGCAGGGTGTGGCATTCCGGAACAAGCAATACAGTGAGGCGGTATCGCCCGACGGGGTGCACTTTCGCGAAATCCATCTCGCGGGGCACGACGATATCAATCTTGTATTACTGCAAATTTTGGGCAGCGAGACCCCGATCCCAGCGACAGGCTTTTATGGTGTCGGCCCGCTGGTTTGCATTGTTCAGGATCCTGCGTCAGAGAAGCGTTTCTGTCAGCAGGTGCTGGGGCTTGCGTTGTCTCACGATAACATCTTGGCGGGGCCCGAAATCGAGCAAATGATCGGATTGCCCGCGGGCTGCGCGCTGGAAGTGAGTATCTGGGCTCAGCCAGGACAGCCGCTGGGCGAGGTTGAGCTGGTGACCTATCAGGGAACGGAGGGAGCCGATCGATACCCGCGAGCGCGCCCTGGCAGCCGGGGGGTAACGCACCTCAACTGGTGGGTGGAAGATATCGAGGCACTCTCGTCACACCTCTCTTCTCATGGTGTCACCTACCGTTCGTCGCATATTGAGGGTTGCTTGATTCAAACTCATACGACCCTAGCCTTCCGCTCACCCGCGGGGTTGCGGATAGAGGCGCATACCGCAATTTAGCCACCCTGAAGTCCAGCACCAGCGCCAAGAATTGGCGCAACGGTGACGTGACTCAGGAAGCCGAAATAATACCCCTTGCGGAGTAGCACGAGCGATTTCAATTAGGCCAATCAGCGAGTAGCATCAGCCCCAGATCGAGCATCTGGGAGCTTCTTGTATGGCGGAACAACACGCCCTTTATATCAACGGAAAATGGGTCAACACAGACGCCTCCGTGACCAATATTAATCCCTCGGATACCCGTGAAGTGATTGGGGAGTATGCTCAAGCGACGCCCGAGCTCGTTGACTCGGCGCTCGATGCCGCGGTGCGCGCCGTGAGTGAGTGGGGGCAGTCGCCCTTGGAGACGCGGTATCAGGTGCTCATGGCGATTGGTAACGAACTCATCGAGCGCAGTGCTGAACTGGGTGAGTTGCTCGCGCGCGAGGAGGGCAAGGCTCGCGCTGAAGGGGTAGGTGAAGTCTTTCGGTCCGGCCAATTTTTTCATTATTTTGCAGCTGAGGTGCATCGTCAGATTGACGATCGGGCCGATTCAGTGCGCCCGGGAATCGAAATTGAGACCCGGCGTGAGCCCGTGGGAGTCGTCGCGATTATTAGTCCCTGGAATTTTCCCATGGCAACGGCGGTCTGGAAGATTGCGCCAGCGCTGGCCTTTGGCAATGCGGTGATCTTTAAGCCTGCCAATCTGGTGCCTGCCAGCGCCTGGGCGTTGACAGAAATTATTGCCCGACAAAACCTGCCCGACGGCACCTTTAATTTGGTGATGGGGAGTGGTGGCGCGGTCGGCGACCAGATTATTCATAGCGACCGGATTGACGCGGTGTCGTTTACCGGATCCCTTCCCGTGGGTAAGCAAGTCGCGGCGGCGACCGCAGCGAATCTGGTGAAATGCCAGTTGGAGATGGGGTCCAAAAATGCTCTGATCGTCGCGGCAGATGCGGACCTCGATGTTGCCGTTAATGCGGCCTTTATGGGGGCTTATAGTGGCACTGGACAAAAATGCACCGCGTCTTCACGTTTGATTGTGGAAGATAGCGTGCACGACGCGTTCGTGGACAAGCTGCGCGCCAAGCTCGAGAGCGTGCGAGTGGGCCACGCGCTGGAAGATGGGGTAGATATGGGGCCCGTAGCGTCCCAAGTGCAGCTAGATGAGAACCTCGCCTGGATTGACCGAGGCGTTAAAGAGGGCGCCACCTTGTTGTGCGGTGGAGAGGCTCTGGATAGAGGCGCGCCGGGGTACTACATGGCCCCGGCCTTATTTGTGGACTCCGATAACAGCATGGCCATCAATCGGGAGGAGCTGTTTGCGCCGATTGCCTGCGTGATTAGGGCGAATGACTACGAGCACGCGTTGCAGATCCTTAACGATACCAACTTTGGCTTAACTGCCGGTATCGTGACGCAATCATTGGCTATCGCGACGGATTTTAAAAAGCGCGCAGTTGCGG
>CAJWWJ010000188.1 GCA_913048575.1 uncultured Halieaceae bacterium | reverse complement strand
GGCGCCCGGAACACCACTGATTTGTGAATAGGCGTCGCACGCATTTTGCAGCGAAGACAGGGGCGTTAACCACGAACCCTCCCCGAGGGTGCCGCCTGCGGACACCATGGCTCGACTCCCCACTCGAGCGCGGGGGCCAATGTGTATGGGTTTTAGGGTAAATACAGAAGATTCCCATTCGATCGTGCTGATTTGTGCGCCTGCCTGAATCACCGCGCCTTCCTCAATCGTCATCAGAGAGAGCGGGCCATACCATTCGGTGCTTTGCGCAATAAAGCTGCCGGGGTGAATGTGTGCGCCAAGACGACGTAAAGCCCAATTAAAAAGGTTCGGACTTCTCAGGCCATTCACCAGTGGCCTCAAGACAAAGCCCGCTTGTTGTTCCATCCACCAGACCTGCAGATGGTGACTAGAATATTTTTGATAGCGCCCGGGTTTTAATGTGGCTTCTACCGCCATTCCACGCTGGATCAGACGTAGCAAAACCACCCAACTCAAATTCACGAAGGGCACAATCATATAGAGGCAATAACTAATAATGGTGGCGCTTAAAAAGCCCAACACGTCGCCCGCGAGCAGCAGGACCTCTGGATCAATAATCGCCAGTCCCAGTCCCGCAACGAGCACCAGCGGTACGCGCAGTAAAACCGAGGCACTCGCTTGCAGTGCACTGAAAGCGCGAAATGAGTACACCCGGCTCTCGACCTCAGCGTCGTCCACAGGCGGCGGGTTGGGTTGACTGCTGGCGAGGCCTGCCTTCGGTTGAATCGTGCCAGTGAGTGCCGCGATATCGGCGGCACAGCGATAGTCGCTCAGCAGCGCTCGGACGGTTACCGGATAGCCCGCCGATTGCAGTGTTTGTGTGAGTTGCGCAATGGCAATCGAATGAGCGCCCCACTGAACAAAGTCGTCGCGCCAACCCAGTTCGCTTCCCAATTGTGCCCGGCACAGCGCCAACACGCCGATGTCCAGCGACTCGTCTAGGGCGTCATCGTGTTGTGGGCTAAGTACCGGTCTCTGGTCGGGTGTGCTGGCAAGCGCGGTAACCTTTGGTAACGCGCGGCGATCGATCTTGCCCGACGCGGCGACGAGGTCAAATTGGTCGATCAGGAACATCCGGCTAGGTACGGCATAGGGAGGGAATTTTTGCCCTACGAGCGCCTGCGCCTCAGCCAGTAGCGGTTGCTCGAGTAGCTGCACATTTGCATTTGCTTGGGTTTGATGCCATAGCGATGGCGCGCGAATGAAGGCGATCAGCTCGCTGTTTTGGCAATCGAGCACCGCAGTGTCGAACTCGGCAAAGTGATCTTGCAACAGCGACTCAATCGGCTGCGCTTCGACGCGAAATCCCCGAACCTTGAGCTGAGCATCAAGACGACCGTGAAAATGAACTCTCAGGGTTATGGGGTCAACATGGCACCGATCACCTGATCGATACAGGCGACCGAATTGGGGATGGGTGAAAAACTGTTTCGCGGTCGCTTCCGGTCTATTACGGTAGCCGTGTGCCAGCTGGCAGCCGCCAATGCAGAGCTCGCCTTCTGTGCCATGCGGCAGCAGTTCCAATGTGGCGGGATCCAGAATGAAGTAGCTTACCCCCGGAAAAGGGCTGCCAATCGTGACCGGTTCGTTGGGCCGCAACAGCTGCCGACTGGTGTCCGTACTGACCTCGGTGGGGCCATAAGTATTGACGATCTGTCGGCGCGCCCGAGACCAGGGCTCAACCAGTGAGGCGGGGAAGGCCTCTCCTGCTGGCACGATATAGCGGCATATAGGGTAGGGCAGATCGACTTCAGGGTTAGCAGTTAAGGTGGAGAGCAACACGGGCGGGCAAAACAGCGCGGTCACAGAGTGATCTCTTAAAATGGGGAGTAGTTCGGGGCCAGAGCGCAGCGCCGCTTTTGTGAGTAAGACGACCTCACAACCAGCGACCCAGGCGCTATACAATTCAGAAATGCTGCCGTCATAACCGAGCGAAGAGGTGAGCGAGCTCGCGTCACTCCCGGGTACAAAATCGTAATACGTCGCATAAGATTGCACGAGATTGATATATCCCGCATGGGCGCACTCAACCCCCTTAGGTGTGCCAGTGGTGCCGCTGGTATAAAAGAGGGCGGCGATTCGCTGGGATGCTGAACCCTGACCAGCGCTGGTGTGAGACGCTGACTCAGCTTGAGAATCCGAGCTTGCCTGAGACGGCACAGCGCGGCTATCGGCGACCTTGAGTGATTGAAGAGAGCGTATCGTCATGCCCGTAACGCCAAAAGAGGCGTCAGTGGGTGCTGCCAGTTGCGTCTCGGTGATCAATACGGTGGGC
Organism: uncultured Halieaceae bacterium; assembly: GCA_913048575.1. Lineage (GTDB taxonomy): Bacteria > Pseudomonadota > Gammaproteobacteria > Pseudomonadales > Halieaceae > Luminiphilus. Next base: position 1,303 of record CAJWWJ010000188.1, on the reverse strand, counting down.
GCTGCATCCGCCAGTATCTGTTGGTAAAGGTGGCTGGGTGAATCCGGGTCAATAAATACTTGCGTCGCACCGGCTTTGAGAATCGCTAGGTGCAGTGCGACGATATCGGCAGAGTCTTGTCGTAAGTGCACCGCCACGACCTCATTACTGCCACTCAGGTGGTGACGGAGGTGGCTCGCGAAGTGGTTGGCCCTGGCGTCGAGCTCGGCGTAGCTGAGAGATTCTCCCGATTCGGGAACGCTTAGCGCAATCAGATTAGGGAACCGTGCTGCTGAGCGCTCAAAAATGTCGTGGAGCCAACGCGCACCTATTTGATGGTGATGAGACCCCCACGCATCCCTCGGTGCGGGTTGGCTGAGTACGCTTTTAGGCGGTAAAGGCTCGGCGCTTCCCGCGGCGATAGCGCAGTAGCGTAACCAGGCGGCGGTCAGCAGTAGCGGGAAAAGCGTTATCCATAGGAGTGTCATAAGTCTGGGTAGTGCGCGAACAACACGCGCCGCTTAGTCGAAATACGATTCCATCTTACCGCGGCGGCGTGTATCTAGGGTGACACAGTGAAAACCTCCACCCATCATGCGAGAGTGCCTAAGCTTTAACGGGATCACTTCCATTTGGTGGCTTTCTAATAATCGGATCAGCGCTGTTTGATCACGGTCCACGACGACTGTGTCAGGACCTAAGCTGAAAAGATTCATGTCAATCCACTCGCTACCGATCGCTTGCTCTAAATACGCGGCACTGTAGCGATCCTGATTTTCCATGGGGGGACTAAAAAGTATCTCCCACTGTTTTAAAAACGATGGGATGGTATCTGGTGTTAATCGTGCGGGATTGGCGAGTAACAGACCGGGTTTAAGTGCGACCATGGTCGAGTCAATGTGGCTGCCATAGTAGACGTCTTTCATAAAGTGCACGGTAAACTCGTCTCCTAATACACGTTGCAGCCAGCGCCCTCCCAGTTCATTACCCGTTGCACTCACCAGGTACAGCAAATCTCGGCCAAATCGTAATACATTGGCTGCATCAAAGGCGGGTTCGATATTGCGAGGCGTCGGTGCTGACACGTCGTATTCAAATAACCGGTCCTCGAGCATGGGCTTGGGGGCTGCGAACCAATTCGCGCCCTCCTCGAGATACTCCATGAGTAAACGACGGTAGGAGCCCGTCTCGAGAGATCGGCCCCTAATGACGTTGGGTGTCTCGATAACGGTATCGCCAATCACGAGCAGTACGTCTCTGGGACAGTAGTTGTAGTACCCCTGACATTCCCAGTGGGGGGTCTTGATAACCTGCTCATGCGGCC
>CAJWWJ010000187.1 GCA_913048575.1 uncultured Halieaceae bacterium | reverse complement strand
GGCCCACCGTCGTAGCCGGGGTAAGTGCGCAGCCCCGGGGCTTTGACGACTTTGACACCGGGTGTGGCGGCGATGATCGGCCAGCGAGTGTCTAGCTCTTGCGTATTGAAGAGCAAAATCGGATTGCCCGGCGTGAACCCCTCCTGCCGAATCGGTTTGCTGTGTGCAGGGTGCTCCGGGTAGCCATATTCGTAATCGATTAAGCCGATCACTCCCACATGGTCGTGTGAGGCGCGCAGAAAAATGAGCCTGAGGCGCTGTTCTCGGTCTTCAGACGCGTGGGGCCGAGCGATCTGCTCATCGTAAATAATTTCCATCCCCAGTGCCGCCTCATAGAGGGCCAGTGAGGCCTCAATGTCTCGAACAATCAGCGTGGTCCGGCGCAGCAGCAAGGGATATTCAGCGGCTTTCTCGATCGGGCTTAGCGCAGTCTCATCGGGGTCGGACGAGTGATGCGCTGCGAAGGCGGTCGAGGTGAAGGCGATAGTGGTGCAAAGCAGTAACAAAAACCCTTTGAGGTTTGGCATAACGGAATCTCTTGTCGCATTTGATATAAAAGTACATCAATAGGACAAATTGCGCTAGGGAGGCTTATCCGTGTGGGCAACCTCTTGTCAGTTCATTCGGGTCGTTGGTGGGCGTTAACGATCCAAGTACTCCAGCATAATGTTAGCGATTTGTTCAGGGGCCACGTCGAAAACGCCGTAGCTGAGGTGGGGCAGTTCAACCAGCGAGACGTCTTGAATAAGCTGAGCGTAGGCGCGTGTGTGAGTCTTTAAACCGCCGTGCGGGTTTAATACGAGGGCGGGTTGGGTGACTAACACCGCCCGGTCAGCGGCTGCATAGCCATGCAATGCCCGATAGACCGGCGCCCGAGCCCGCCACGCGGCGGCAGATTCCAGAAAGTTGTTGTAGGCCCGCTCCAGCACCACGTCAGGATGTCGGTCCGTCATGGTAAACCGCCATGAACTCTCCAGTGCTGCGAGTTCTGTGGGGAGGGGGCGATCCTGCATCACGTTCTGTAGCTCCGCATCATTCTCAGCCGGATCGGCAAAGTACGGCACGCCGATCAGGATCACCCTCCGCACCAGGTCCGGCCTGCGAATTGCCACCTCAGCCGCCACCATGGCACCCGTATGGTACCCACAGACATCAATCGATTGATGCTGCTCGTCCGTGAGGCGGGCTGATTCGATCGCGTCGATCATGATCTCGGCCAGATCGCCCACGGTGCGCCATGTTGTCGATGGGTCCGACTGCCCCAGGCCGGGATAATCTAGGGCAACAACTGTTCGGTCTAACGCCAATGAGGCCATCAATTGGCGATAGTAATTGCCTGAGAAAGGGTTGGGAGGGAAGCAAACCAGTGTAGGCTCAGTCACCAGGCTCGGTGCGGCTTGGAGTCGGTGGATTTGCCCCCAGTCTAAATCGATATAGGCCTTCGAGAATTGCGGTTGCGCTGTCGGTTCGTCGTTGGCAGCAGTCAGCGAGGTGAAAAGCATCGTACTCAGCATGGTGAGGAGTAGCGTCAGGCGCGCTGCCATTCTGGGCAGCCATTGAATCAGTTGCCGCGTTCTATCGCGTATAAGATGGGCCATCTAGTGCCGCCTCTGTTGAGTGTCATCACAAGTTTACACTGGGAAAACCGTGTTTCAGAGGTTTTTGAGCGGCGCTGAAAACGCATTGAATGCCGCCGTGCCAGTAACGCTGATACCAGCCAACTCGAGAGTAATCGTCACGGGTTGTTCGCCAGGCCCGGGATAACGGGTGCCTTCGATCGTCACACCATTGCTCCGCCAAAAATAAAGACGGTTTGCATGATTAATCCTCCCCCGGTCGTTTTTTTGACTTCGACTTCGTTGAAGGGGGGGACAGGCTCGCGTAGAACCACTAAAATTGACTCGGTGTATTTGGTGGTCACCGTAATCCACATCTCCGTGGTGCCACAACTTTGCAAAAGTGTTCATTGCTGCGAACGTCATGTTTCAGTTCGAGCCCATAGGAGGGCCGGTATCGTGAGTCAAGAAAAGAAAATTGAATGTGTTAATCGGTTTATTGCATTGGCTAATGAAATGAGGGCAGAGGGCGATAGCCCGCCTGCGGTCGTGTCATCAGGCCTTATGATGGCCTGTGCGGTGTACAGCACATATGTCGTAACGGGCAATGACGGTGCGCTGAGAGAAAGTGGCGTCGAGAAGCTCACCAAGCTGTTTGGCGATGAGCTTAAGGTCCTGCAGGCGCGAAAAATAGAGCAGGCACAGAGGGACGGTAAGGATGTGTCTGGAGCTCAGTCAAATTGAGGTGTCGATGTTTGACGGTCGCTGGACCAGAACAGATCTGTTAATCCACGATCTGAAAACGAAAAGAGGAGCGTCGCAGTGAGAGAATGTGGGGAATGTACCGCTTGTTGTGAAGGTTGGCTTATGGATAAAGACCTTGACATGTACGCGGGCAAAGCCTGCGCTCACTGTCGGTCGGAGGGATGCGCAATTTACGAGACCCGACCAGAACAGCCCTGCCGCACTTTCGAGTGTGCTTGGTTGCAAGATGAAGAGGCTTTCCCAGAAGAAATGCGGCCGGATCAATGCGGTGCAATTGTGCTCTCAGCAAGATATTGGAGGGAGTGGAACGTCATGAGAGCAATGCCGGTAGGGCCTACGATCCCTGACGCAACGCTTGAGTGGCTGAGGTTACATACCAAAAGTGAAGAGATGCCGCTCATCTTTTACGAGAGAGGATTCGTTGACGGAGTCTATACCCATACTGATCGGCAACGAGCCTACGGCTCGCCCAAGTTTGCTGAGGCGATCAAGGAAGTGGTGTTGAGGCTGGGTGATACAAACGAAACATCCTTCACAGCCGATGATGTCGTGAAGTTCAGTTAAGCGATAAATCGCTTTGCGGGCGAGCTTTTGGCAGATTAATCCCTGAGCGCCAAATCCCGCTTCAGGCTGAGCGCGCCCATTAAGAGAAAACCGACCCCGACGATGCTGATCGTGAGCGTGGTGAGCATCGCATAGCGCAGGTTGTTATCACCAAATGAGGTGCTGTAGTGATCGCTCAGTAGACCAACTGTCAAAGGCCCCAGCCCAAGACCAATCATGTTCAGTATGAAAAACAAAATTGCCGAAGCCATTGCGCGCATCCCCGGTGACACCAAGTTGTGGCAGGTGGCAATGCAGGGCCCGAGGTATAAGGTGCTGAGAATTTGTGACGGGATGATGGCGGCCAACACCAGCGTCTTGTTGCTGCCTAAGAGGGTGTAATAGGCGGGCACCATCGAAGTGAGTCCCCCGATAATGGGTATCCACAGGTACCATCGAATGTCGCGCGCTCCCAGCTTATCGGCTAAAAACCCGCCCATAAACGTACCCACTGCGCCTGAGATCCCAGAGATCAAGCCCAGTGCCACCCCCACCTCGCCGAGTGTCATACCGTGGCTTCGCATGAGGAACGAGGGCATGAAGTTGCCATTGCCGTAAGAAATAAACGCGGTGAACGCGCACCCTACCGAAATCCACCAAAAGGTTGGCCGTTCTTTGAGGCTGGCGAGGGTTGCTTTAAAGGTTGATTTTGCCGGGACTCCGCCCGGATCCCACTGGCCTCGCTTTGGCTCCTTCACGACCCAAACCAAGAGCAGGGCGTAAAAAATACCCGGTAC
>CAJWWJ010000186.1 GCA_913048575.1 uncultured Halieaceae bacterium | reverse complement strand
CAAGCGCGAGCATTTCTTGCGGAGTTTTGTTCTACCGACACTGTCAGAGCGGTGTTAGACAGTGATAACGAGTGGGATCAATCCCTGTGGGGGCGTGTGGCGGAGATGGGCTGGACCGCCACGGTCATTCCTGAGGCTTATGGCGGATTAGGTCTCAGTCATTACGAATTGGCGATTCTTGCGGAGGAAATGGGCCGTTCGGTCGCGCCATTGCCTTTCAGTAGTTCTGTTTATCTCGCCAGCGAAGCGATTTTGACGTTTGGTTCTGAAGGCCAGAAATCGGAGTGGCTCCCGAAACTGGCCAGTGGTGAATGTGTCGGCACGGTGGCGATGTGGGAGCGGCCCGGTGCATTGGCATTAGAGCAGTTAGCCACGCGCCGGTTGGGCGATACGATCAGTGGGGTTAAGTCTCCGGTGCCGGATGCTGGCGTGGCCGACGTGGCGGTGGTACTGGCGCATTCAGACGCGGGTTTAGAGGCCTGCCTTGTGCCAATGGATCAAGCCGGTGTGCAGCAGCAGAGTGTCATGACGCTCGATGGTAGTCGAGGCCACAGCACCCTGACATTGGATAATGCGCAGGCAGAGATACTGGGTCACAACACGATTGAACCCAGTGCTTGGCAACGTTTGATCGATGGCGCTGCGGTGATGTTTGCTTGGGAGCAACTGGGTGTTGCCGAATCGGCGCTGACACAAGCGCGAGACTATGCGCTGCAGCGATTCGCCTTTGGCAGGGCGATTGGTTCGTATCAGGCCATCAAGCACAAATTAGCGGCAATGTACGTCAAAAATACGCTGGCGCGCAGCAATGCTTATTATGGTGTCTGGGCGCTGGCCGAGAACAGTGCTGACCTTCCTTTGGCCGCCGCGACCGCACGCGTAGCTGGCATTCAAGCGGCGGCCTTCGCGGCAGAAGAGAACATACAAACGCATGGTGGGATGGGTTTTACCTGGGAGTTTGATTGTCACTTTTATTACCGCCGCGCCAAGTTGTTAAGTTTGGTCATCGGCAGCGAAGCGGTATGGCAAGACAGGCTGGTTTCTGGCTTGACGCATCAACCCACTGTTGCAATGTGAGGTAGGGAGCATGGATTTCAACGACACCCCAGCAGAGGCCCGTTTTCGTGAAGAAGCGGTGACCTGGTTAAGCCATAACGTGCCCACTGATGAGGCATTTTGGGCACTGACGCCGTTAGAACAGGCAAAGGTGTGGCAAAAGCGCAAATATGACGATGGCTGGGCCTGTCTGGGATGGGCTCCTGAATTTGGAGGCCGCGGTGCGTCCCCCATTGAAGAGGTGATCTGGCGACAAGAAGAGGCACGCTATGAACTGCCCACCAATTTTTTTCTGATCGGGCAGGGCATGATTGGGCCGACGCTCATGGCTTGGGCGACCGCAGACGATAAGGCGCGTTATTTACCGCCACTAGCCAGCGGCGAGGAGGTGTGGTGCCAATTATTTTCTGAGCCTGCCGGGGGTTCCGATTTAGCAGCACTGCGAACGCGCGCTGAGCCCGACGGTGATGATTGGATAATCAATGGCCAGAAAATTTGGACGTCGGGTGCGCATTACGCCGACTATGGGGTCATTGTTGTTCGCACCGACCCAACGCTGCCCAAGCACAAAGGCCTCAGTTACTTTTATATCGATATGAGAGCGCCTGGTGTAGAGATCAAACCGATTAAACAGTTGACGGGCGATGCGGACTTTAATGAAGTGTACTTCACTGATGTCCGGGTATCCGATCGGCAGCGGCTCGGTGAAGTCGGGCAGGGTTGGCAGGTCGCTTTAACCACCCTGATGAATGAGCGCGCAGCGATCGGCGGCGGGATTGGCAAGATGGATGTTGATTTAGCCATTGCCATCGCGCAAGACGTTGAGCTTGATGGGCAGCCCGCCATTGATAATGCCGCGGTGCGGACGCGGATAGCCGATTGGTATGTTCAGGAAGCTGGTTTGAAATACACGGGCTATCGGTCTTTGACCGCATTGTCTCGAGGCGCCCTTCCCGGCCCTGAAAATTCGATTGGTAAGTTGGTGGGCGCACCTAAAATGCAAGCAATGGCCTCGTTCCTGATGGATTTGTTAGGGGCCAGTGGTGCTATTAGTGATGAGGCACTGGCCGTCAAAGCGGGCATTATCCAGCGTGCCTACATGGGAGCACCGGGCATGCGTATTGCCGGGGGTACCGACGAGATCATGGCCAATATCATTGCCGAACGGGTACTGGGCTTACCTCAGGAGCCCCGATTGGATAAAGGCATTCCTTTTACTGACGTGCCGACGGGTTAAGGCAGATCGCCCGCAAATCTGAGAACCTTTTTTGGCGCAGACAGGGTGAGTAAAGACGCGGCCACCGAAGGGTCTCACACAGTGATAGAGCGCGACCCCGCCAATACGGCGCCCGCTGAGGCGGGTCTCGCGCAGTTCGATCAGCAATCTGCCTCACGTATGTTACGCATATTGATCGGCTTCACTTGGATGTCAGCCGGTGCAACTCTGGCTTCTGCTCTACTCGGATCGGGGTCCCCACTGTCAAATGCGCTAGCGTCATTGTGGTTCGTGGTCTCATCGTTTTTTTTACTGTTATGGCCAAAGATGACCCTTTTTTGGCACCGCTGTGTTGCGCTGACAATACTGACCCTGTTAATCCTACAGTGGTCTTTATCTTGGGTCGTAGCGCCCCCCGCTGACGCCATGATCGGGATTTTGCTCGGTCTGCTTTACATACCGATATTGGTGATGGTGACGTCCCTATTGTGGGCGCATTACAGTCTTGCTATTGGCGCGACTATCGGTGTTGTTATGGGCGTGATCGCGCTCGTTGGGAGTCGCCGGGACGCGCTGTCTGACGCCTACCTCAGCGATTGGCGATTGGGGCTTATGATCGCTGCTACTTATTGTTTATTCGCTTGGCTACTGAGTATTTGGGCTGGTGAGCGTGCTGAGTTACGGCGCACTACGGAGCGCGTTGAGCGTCTCCATGAAGCGGCGAATACCGATACCTTGACGGGGATTGCTAATCGTCGCGTTGCAGAGCGCAGGTTACAGGTATTTGCAGCGGGGCATCGTCGCTACGCCATCATGATGATCGATATTGATCACTTTAAATTAGTTAATGATCATCATGGGCATGATATGGGTGACCGCATTCTTCAGAGAGTGGCTGAGATTTTGACCGCCCGCATGAGGCCTCAGGATACCGTGGCTAGGTGGGGCGGCGAGGAGTTTCTGGTGATCGCAGAGAGTGTGACGCGCGATGAGGCAGCCATCATTGCTGAATCTTTAAGAAGTTTGGTGGAACTCGGTACGCAAGAAGTATTGTCGACAACCATCAGTATTGGTGTGGTGCACAGTAATGTGGGGCGGGGCACTGAGCAAATGTTGAAGCGTGCAGATGAAGCATTGTACGCGGCCAAAAATTCTGGTCGTAACCGTGCTATTACGCTGTAAAGCAAAACCGGCTGTCAGTTGTTTATTTCCAGGCTGAATTTTAAAAAGACCTCATCGAGCTGGTAGCCGAGCTCTTTGTATAGTTGTTGGCCAGCGGTGTTGCTGTTTGCTGTTTCAAGATCGATTCTTGCAGCGCCCTCTGCGGTCGCCCAGTGACGCGCGGCTTCCATCAGGGCGCGACCGATGCCGCCGCGCCGCGCACGATCACAGACG
>CAJWWJ010000185.1 GCA_913048575.1 uncultured Halieaceae bacterium | reverse complement strand
CTACTCACCAAATTATGCAGCAACAGCGGTTCGGCCAGCGTGTCATACACGGTCATTCTAGGATTCAGGGAGGCATAGGGATCCTGAAAAATCATCTGCATGCGATGACGAAACTGTTTCAGTGGTTTGCCCTGCAGCGCGCTCAGCGTTGTTCCGTCAAAGTCGATTTGACCGCCAGTCAGTGGCACTAAGCGCAGCAGCGATCGCCCTAAGGTGGACTTGCCGCTACCCGATTCACCCACTAATCCCAGCACTTCTCCCCGATGGATCTCGAGTGACACATCATCCACGGCCTTGACGGGCTCGGCGCCTTCGTTGGGCGTGAACCACGTTTTTAAATGATCGATTCGAATGAGCGGGTCGGCTGCAACGGCATCGGCGATTTTCTGCCCACTGGGAATCGCGGCGAGTAGCTTTCGGGTATAAGGGTGTTGAGCGTTGTCAAAAATCGCTTGCGGGCTGCCTTGCTCGACGACCTTGCCTTGTTCCATTACCACGATCTGGTCGGCAATATCAGAGACGACAGCCAGATCATGGCTGATCAACAACACGCCGATGTCGCGTTTATGCTGCAGGTCGGCGATGAGCTTAAGAATTTGCGCTTGTATCGTCACATCCAAAGCGGTGGTCGGCTCATCTGCGATCAATAATTTGGGTTCATTGATGAGCGCCATTGCAATCATGACTCGCTGTCGCATGCCGCCCGAGAACTCGTGAGGAAAAGCACGCATGGCGCCTTGAGGGTCACGGATACCGACTTCATCAAGGAGCTCTGTGGCACGGGCCTGTGCGGATTTTTTGTCGAGCCCGCGATGCAGAGTGAGTGGCTCGATTAGCTGATCGCCAATTCGCATAAAGGGATTCAAACATGTCATCGGGTCTTGGAAGATCATCGCAATATCGCGTCCGCGAATAGCGCGTAATTCAGATTCAGACAGCGACAGTAAGTCTTGCCCTTGAAACACCGCGCTGCCGCCATCAATTCGCCCCGGAGGACTCGGTACAAGACCGAGCATGGCGTAGCAAGAGACCGACTTGCCAGAACCGCTCTCGCCAATGATGGCCGTGATTTGTCGCGGCTCAACCGCAAAGCTCACGTCATCCACCGCTTGATTGGTGCCATTACGAGTCACGAAGCTCACAGATAAATGATCGACTTTAAGTAGGCTCATGGCTTAGTCCTTAGATCCACGAACATCCAGCGCATCGCGCAAACCGTCGCCCAGAAAATTCAGTGAAAAAAGCGTCAGTGTTAAGGCGCAACCGGGAAATATCAGCAGCCAGGGGTACTCTTCCATCGTTTCGGCGCCGTAGCTAATCAGTAACCCCCAGGAGGTGGCAGGGGGCTGGATACCCAGACCGAGAAAGCTTAAAAAGGCTTCTAGCAGCATGACACTGGGAATGGTTAAGGTGGTATACACAATAATCGGGCCTAAGGCGTTGGGCACGATGTGTTTGCGGATAATGGTCGCCGGCGATAAGCCCACCGACACGGCCGCCTCTACAAATTCTTGCTGCCGGAGCGACTGAACTTGAGAGCGCATGATACGCGCCATAGTGAGCCACTCGACGGCGCCGATTGCCAGAAATAGCAGCAGAATATTGCGGCCAAACACCACCATTAACAGCACGATGAATATCATGAAGGGCAGGGCGTAGAGAATGTCGACCAAGCGCATCATAATGGCATCGACGCGGCCGCCGACATAGCCGGCGATGGCACCCCAAGTGACACCGATCAGGAGTGCGACTGCGGTGGCAATGAAGCCCACTGCGAGTGAAATGCGGCCTCCATACATGACCTGTGTGAGCAGGTCTCGGCCAAAGATATCGGTACCGAGCCAGTGCGCAGCCGAGGGTGGCGAGGCGCCTAAGTCGAGGTTTTGTGCTTCGTAGCTATAGGGCGCGATCCACGGGGTGAGCAGGGCGATGACAATCATGAACAACAGCACCGCGCCGCCCAACAGCGCCAACTTGTTTTTGCGTAGTCTGAGCCACGCATCGTGCCACAGCGACGAGCCTTGCTCGACCGCGTCAAATGCTGGGGATGACACGGTATTCATGCGCTACCCCCTTTGAACTGCTGTCTGAGTCTTGGGTTGAGCCATGCCGCGACCACGTCACTGACCAGATTAAAGAACACGATTAGCGTGGATAGGAACACGGTGGTGCCTAAAATCATGGTGTAGTCCCGGTTAAAGGCGGCTTGCACATAAAATCGTCCCAGCCCGGGAATCTGGAAAATGGTCTCGACCACAAAAGACCCCGCCAGCAGTCCTGCAAAGGCGGGTCCGAGGAAGGCAATGACCGGAATCAATCCGCCTCTCAGCGCATGCTGGGTCACGACGCGCCATTCCGGCAGCCCCTTAGCGCGTGCGGTGCGAATGTAGTCCTGAGAGAGAATCTCGAGCATGCCGGCACGGCTAAGGCGCGCAATATAGGCGGCGTATGCGGACCCCAATGTGACGGCCGGCAGTATCTTATCGCCGGGGATATCCCCCCAACCCGTAATCGGCAGCCAATCTAACCAAATGCCAAAAATGAGGACCAATAAAGGCCCTAATAAAAATGACGGCATGCAAATACCGATCATCGCCAGGCTCATCGGAATATAGTCTTGCGCGGTATTGGGTTTTAATGACGCGAACACGCCGGCGGTCACCCCGATAACGAGGGCGATGATCAGTGCATAAAGGCCCAGCTCCGCAGTGACGGGCAGGCCTGCGAACAAAATTTCATTGACGCTGCGACCGGGGTACTTAAACGACGGCCCTAGGTCACCCTGAGCGAGATCGCCTAAGTACGCAAAATATTGCTGATGCAGGGGCAGGTCTAATCGATATTGCGCCTCAAGCGCTGCCCTCACCTCAGGAATCACCACCTTCTCTTGGTCAAAAGGGCCACCCGGCGCTGAGCGCACCAGAAAGAAGGTGGCGGTGATGACCACAAAAATGACGGGTAAGGCTTGTAGTATGCGGACCAACAAAAAGCGCAACATCAGCGGAGTGCCTCGGGTAGCGTCCTGCCGGGAATGAGTTTCACGTATTTCAGATTCAGTGAATCCATCAGGTTCGAGTGTAAACCCTCTACGCTGGGGTGGATAAGATGCTTACTGGTATAGGTATAAATGGGAATGATCGGCATCTCGTCCATGAGCATCGTTTCCGCTTGTTCAAATAGCGCGTAACGCTCCTCCCGGGTCTTCGCGGCAGGCGCCCGATACAGAATCAAATCATCATACAGCGGATCGCTATAGTTCGTGTTGTTGTTACCGCCATCGGTAATGAATAAGTCGAGAAAATTATTGGCATCCACATAGTCGCCAATCCAGCCACGCCGCGCCACTTGAAAGTCAATCTGTGTGACCGAATCGAGGTAGACCTTCCACTCCTGATTCGTAATGGTGATATCGATGCCAAGCTCGGACTTCCACATCTGTTGAATGGCGACCGCGATTTTCCGATGGCCTTCGTTGGTGTTGTAGAGAATCTCAAGCCCGGGCCAGCCCTCGCCATTGGGATAGCCAGCCTCTGCCAGCAACCGGCGGGCCTCGGTGGGGTCGTAGTCAAATAATTTTGGCGGAAAATAGCCCAGAGTATCGGGCGGCGTAATCGAGTAGGCAGGAAACGCGGTCTCTTGTAGTACGGTCCGCGTTAACTTTTCGCGATC
>CAJWWJ010000184.1 GCA_913048575.1 uncultured Halieaceae bacterium | reverse complement strand
TCGCCCCCCCGAGCGCGGCATGCAACGTCGCGACTCCGGTATAACTGAATAAATTAAGAAAATGCCTACCCTTCGCCTCGCCCTTTATCCAACATCGCAAAGGTCGATGATCAAGAAATAAACCCGTATCAAGATAATCGTGAAGATTGACCAACGCCTTGACAGGCGACTCATGCACGACCCTTTTTGTCTGCTCTTGCTTCAATCGCTGGTATTGCTCAGTACCTCGCTGACGGCGTCGCTGCTTCAAGGCGATCTCTTGGCGGTCTGCGATCTTGAAGACCACCTGCACAGCATCCAATACCTCCTCAAGACGCCTCGCCGTTTTCTCTTCGGGAATATCCTGTGGGGCGGCGTACTCCGCGATGTGGATCCTTTCTTCATAGACATCTATTGCGACCGCATACTCGGGGATGTCAGCGTCATAGACTCGATAGCAGGTCACTCCTTCTCGCTGCCGCCAAGATTTTAAGTGGCGCTGATTTTTACGGATTCGGTTCGCAACCCCTTGCGCCCCCTCGGACAATGCCGCAGGAGCAGTCTTGCTGCCTTTCGCGCCTTCCGCAACGGAGTCACGAAGCGCTCGCAACTCATTATCGATCGTCAGTGAGAACTGTAAACAATGAAGCTCAAGTCGCCCATTCTGAAAGCGATGACGTTTGTGCGCGCGCAGGCCGATGGCTTTACCCAACGACACATCCGAGGTCAGTACCGCAGCGGACCAGTCCGTGAACTCCCTACTGATCACTTCACCGATAGAATGATAGAGGTGCCGGAGACTTGACGCGTCACCCATCCGCTCACCCCAGGGTGGGTTCATGACCAATAGTCCAGTGACCAGGTCGCGGTGCGTCGGCCGCGTCAGCGCTGATAAGCTCTTACAGCGAATACGCACCGTGCTCTCTAAGCCCAAGCGCACGATGTTATCCGTAGCGCGCCTCACGGCTGAAATATCTGCGTCGTAACCGCGAATCTCAACATCCGTGGAGGCCGATTGCGTGCTTTGCTCGAGCGCATCAGCGCGCACTGCCTGCCACTGAGTCTCGTCGTGGCCAAGCCAGCCCTGAAATCCGAACCGCTGACGCATCAGCCCCGGCGCGCGGTTAAGCGCCATGAGCGCGCCTTCTAGTAACAAGGTGCCGGAACCACACATGGGGTCAATCAGCGCCTCACCCCGACGGCTTCGCGCCGGCCAATCTGCGGCCCACAGTGCCGCCGCGGCAATGTTTTCTTTGAGGGGCGCAAGCCCACCATCGAGTCGGTAACCGCGCTGGTGCAAACTGTCACCCGAGAGATCGATCCCCACGGTTAACTGTCCTTTGGCCAACTTTGCTGTCACGCGAACATCGGGCTCGCGAAGATCAACAGACGGTCGACTGCGTCCTGCTTGACGATAGCGATCTACAATCGCGTCTTTGACTTTTTGAGCGCCAAACTGGGCATTACGAATGGCTTCAGAACGACCAGAGAAATCGACCATCAACGACCCGCTTTCTCGAATATGAGCGCCCCAATCCAGCCCTGTGACCGCCTCATAGATGTCGTCGGTGGAGCGCACGTCAAAAGCGCCCAGTTGAAGAATGACTCGGTTCGCCAATCGGCTCCAAAGACACACTCGGTAGGCCAAGGCCAGCGTGCCCGTAAAAGATACCCCTACCGGTCTCTCGACCACTTCCTCTGCGCCAAAGCTCAATAACTCCTGCGCTAAATACACACCAACGCCGGCTGGAGAAGTGGCGAGATACTGCTGTTTCATCATTTTTCTAAGCCTTGCTCTGCGGCAAATATATCGCGCAGTAAACGGCGCCACGTTTCATATTGGACATCCAGTGTACCCTCGAGCGTCACGACGCGATCGGCAGTTTCGATCACACTGGGCTGCGTCTCTCCATCTAGCGCCTTAGCCAGCTCAAACCAAGCTTGCTCCTGCATTCGGTAAGATCGATACGCGGCATATTCAGCCTGCATGCGGGCGTATCGGCTGTCATCTGAGCGATCACCGCGAGCACGAACGCGCGCTTCATAAGCGTCCAACCAATAGGCCTGTTCGCGGCCCGCATCGCGCCACAACGCATAAGTCCCTCCGGCTCGCTCCCACAACGCAACATATTGCTCGTCAACGGTGTCACAAAATAGGTACTCCTGATTCCGGATGCGATCCACCCTCCGCATCATCGGATCGTTGTCTGCTGGCAATCTCTGCAATTCCCATTTTCCATCCGACTCCTCTGCCAACCCTAAAAAAGCATCGGGTGACAGCTGCTGGGCATATCGCACCTCAGCCAAGGAAAGCAATGAGGCACGATCGCGCGCTTCTTGCGGCTGCCACCATTGCAACAACCGGTTACTGATGGCGTTGAACAGAACCGCAAAACCCTCCCCCGCCACGGTTTCTCGATGGCCGATCAGGTGATCAAATACCACAGTGCCAGCCGCATCGATCGCGTTGACCTGCAATACCAGATCTCGACCGTCAGACTTGATAATTTGGCTACGTATATTGACCGGCATCAACGTCGACGTCACGGGGACCATTCGTACAACCCCCCACTGGTTACTCGCCACCAGCGCATCCCGTAACTGACCCGCCAATAACTTAGATTCCAGGCGCCGCACAGCAGCCGTCGGACTGTCATCTTTTGCATCGACACCGGGATCAAAGAGCACCACCCCCACATCAAGCGCGGGAGCACTCGGCCGATTAGCGACGCGCAGCACCTCCCCCTCCCAAGGACTTTCCATCGACTGCTCATTCTGTGGGCCAGCAGTGCGGCTCCCGGCGTCAGGCTGTGTCGCGCATCCGCTTCCCCATAACAGCGCTAATGCAACAGCAGCCAGGCGCATCATAACGGGGTATCCGAAATGGCACGCTCGGTGCTGCAGACACGGCCCCGGGACAGCGTATCGATGCATTGATACCCCCGATTACCCGGTTCAAAACGAGCAAAAATACGACTCACCTCAAAATCCCGCTGGGTCCCACGAGTACTGAGTCTTGTTCGTTGAGCGAGCAGCGCGCCATCGGCCGAGCGGACAAATCGGTGCCGTATCGACAAGCCCTCGGGCAACTCGATGTAAAAATGCAATTGCTGACCATCCCACCAACAGGTCTCTTGTCCTAATTGCGTGGCAGATGTCTGACCATCGCGAATATCACACACCAAAGCAAAGCTATTTTCGCGATCAATACGGACGAAGGCGATATCTTGATGCACCACCAGTAAATCTGACGCGGTAACCAACTCGGCCATTTTTGCCAGCGCAAGGATCGTATCGACATCACCAAGCGGCGGCCCCTGATACGTCACGCCTCTCTCTGCGGCATCGCGTTGACGCCGCGCTTGACGCTGAATATCACGAAACGTGCTGTTGAGCTGAGTTTGAACGCTATCGCTGCGGGCGTAATCGACTTCCCAATGCCCTGAAAAGTCCGCGACGGGCCTGTCAGCCACACGCTGCTGTGGTGTCGTGCTTGCCCCACAACCGCACAACCCTGCAATGACGCACAACGTCGCCAAGGTGCGAGCCGTCACATATTGTCCGAGACTTCCACTAATCAGCATAAACCACAACACATCCTACGAGTCTGTCGACACACCATTCCGACCGACTCATGATAGGGGTAGTGTCACAACACAATACCTCTGGGTAAGCATGGGTGCCCAGGCAAAAAAAAGATG
>CAJWWJ010000183.1 GCA_913048575.1 uncultured Halieaceae bacterium | reverse complement strand
GAGGTCGTATACTTCGAGAAAAGTGGGGCGAAAAAATCGTGTGACGTGGTAGGGGAGGGTAAATATGGCCTCCCCCGCACAAATGAGCGAAAAGATAACCAGGCCACGCTGCCATTTAGTGTCTGTCACCAGCAACTCGCCCTGTACTCTCGAGGGCCGTGTGCCGTCAGGCGATCCAACCCAGTAGTGCTTTGATAATCACCACGTTGGCAATATCAATAAAGAAGGCACCGACCAGAGGCACGATAATAAACGCCTGGTGACACGCGCCATAGCGCTTCGTGACCGCCGACATATTAGCCATCGCGGTGGGTGTTGCGCCCATCGAGAAGCCGCCGAAGCCGGCTGAGATCACCGCTGCTTCATAATTTTTCCCCATCAGTGGGAAGACGACAAAGATGATGAAGGCAATGGCGAGCAGCACCTGAGCACCTAGGATTAACATGAGGGGCCCCGCTAATCCCGCGAGTTCCCATAGCTGCATGCTCATGAGCGACATGGCAAGGAAGGCACCTAGTGATACATCAGCGATTAACGCGATGGCGGGTGTGCGAGACGGCCATGCGGTGCCAGTAATACGCGGTAGAGACTTGGGTCGTAAATTGCTCATCAGGATGCCTCCGAACAAGCAGCTAACGAATAGCGGTAGCTGTACGCCGACGGTCTCGAGTCCCTCATCCATGAGCACACCAATGATGATGCAAATATGGAGTGACAACACCGCATCGAGAAAATCCATATAGTGAATGTCGACTGGCGCGCTGTCTTCCTTTATTCCGACATCGAGGGTTTCGGCTGTATCGGTGGTTTCGGGTTTTAAGTTATGCCGTTGGATAAGAAATTTAGCGACTGGGCCACCCATCAGGCTCGCCAAGACCAGACCAAAGGTGGCACAGGCGATACCGATCTCTGCCGCGCCTGCAATACCATACTTGTCCGAAAAAATGGGAGCCCATGCAATTGAGGTGCCATGGCCGCCAATGAGCGATACCGTGCCGCCCAGAATGCCTACTGCGGGTTCAAGACCAATCGTAGACGCGACACCCACGCCAGTCAGGTTTTGTAGCAACATAAACATCACAGTGGCAAACAGCAGTATCAATAACGGCTTACCACCCGAAAGCAGATCGCGAAAGCTTGCATTGATGCCGATTGTGGTAAAGAAATAGACCAAGAGTATGTCTCTGGCCCCGAGCGTAAACTCGACGCTGATTCCGCCAAAGACATGCAGCGCGTAAAACAGCGCACACATTAACAGCCCGCCTGTGACGGGTTCGGGGATACTGAATTCGCGGAACGCAGGCACAACTTGATTAAGCCTTTTACCGATAAACAGCACCACAATGCCCAGTGTGACGGTGAGAAAATGATCAATCTTGAGTATGCCGTCTAACAGTTCCATAAATTGGTCTCTTTGGTCACTTGGGTTGATCGGTCCAAACCATCATGGAATATGCCTGCTTCGTCAAGCCTTTGGTGTCGATGTGTCATGTAAAGATCAAGCGGCAAGGTGTTGTTTAGTGAATAATGGGAGCCTCACAGGATTGTTAACGTGAGCGGCTACCTCGCCACCGTGAGCGACTGACGGCATACTCGTTGGCTGGTTCTAGTTGGCTGGATCTCGTTGGCTGGCAAATGTACTGAGGGATGTGACGCAATGAGACTACTTTTTTTACGCTTGGCAGCGACGGCCTTATCGATGTCGGTATTGTCTGATGCGATAGCGGACGATTCCGTGGCGCGAGATGACGCATCTCAACCCGCAAATGCGATTGTGCCGGCTTCTGAACTGAGCTGGCGTCGCCTGCCGCCGCCAGACCATACATTGGCGAATTTTCGTCCGGGCGAAACACCAGATTACTGTTTCGATCGGGCCACTCAGCCTTACACCGCCGTCGTAGACACGCACTTTCACCCTAAGCCATTTGGCGGTCCAGCCATGGATGCGCAGGGGCTATGGGAAACCTTTGATCGTCTGGGCGTCAGGTTTGTGAATTACTTTGGTATTGGGCAGGTGTTAGCGCTAGAAGCCAACTGTTCGTACTACCTCGACTGTCCGGGCGTCACTGCGATCCCGAGTATTAAAAACGATTTTATGAATGGTCTCGAGGTTGCGGCACATGACCCCGACAAGATTCACATCACGCTCTCGATGACGTTTATTGACTTAGCGCATGCGGAAAATGCAGTAGAGATGATTGCGCTGTATGACCGAGAGTTCCCCGGCATGTTTTCTTGGACGGGAGAACTCAACATTATGAAACAGGCGTTGCTGGGCAATAATGCTGAGCCCGCCACGATCGAGAGTATTGACGAGTGGGGCCCGTTCATGGCGGTGCTTCGAGAGCGAGGTATTCCCATCACGTTGCATTCCGATCTGGGCAATAACGCAGATCCCACTGAGTTCTTATATTTGATGGATCATGTTTTATCTCGCTACCCAGACAATAAAATTGTCTGGGCGCACATGGGTCTGTCAAAGGAACTCACGACGATGAGCCCAGCGCAGCACGTTCGGTTAATGGGCGAACGGCTGGACCAATACCCCAATTTACACCTCGATATTTCTTGGGATGTGATTTACAACTCGTATCATCGCTGGGGCGAGATTTTTGTACCGTTTTTCAATCAATATTCAACCCGTATATTGCCCGGTTCAGACTTTGTCGCTGCCGACTCAAAAATATGGGAGCAGTATGCGAGCGAGCTTGAAGTCACGAGTCGTGCCTTGCGCGTACTCAATGATGAGGCGTTCCGTAATATTGCGCTGGGGCAAAACTACTTCGAATTAATGGATTTGCCGTATGAAGCGCCACCGCTGTGTGGTGTAGCAGAAAAATAGGATTTGAGTGCAGCGAAAAGAGCCGTGCCGATAGGGGCGGTCATCAGCAGTGTTGCGAAATTCGCGCTCAGAGGTGGTAGCGGTGGTCAAAAGAGATCAAATGATTAATCGACTCTTAAGCGCGTCTAGGCGAGCGCTCTGGTGCCTGTCAGTGTGCGCTGTATCCATGGGCGCCGCGGCGCAAGAGCCGCTCGGTGATGAAGAGCGGGACGACGACGACGAGCCCAACCAGCACTCGATCATCGAACCGATTGGTACCGAGTCTGACCGCTCACAATGGTTTTTTGAGGGCGCCGAGCTGGTGCTCAAACCACGAACGTATTATCTGCACCGAGATTATGATGCGGCCAATACCCGCGAGGGGCTAGCCTTGGGGGGGGCGCTAGAATTTCGCTCAGGATGGTGGCAAGACCGCGTTCAAGTGGGGGCAACACTCTCCACCTCGCAAACACTGTACGGTCCTTCGAGCAAAGACGGTACGCAGCTTTTCAAGCCCGGTCCCGAGGGCTTTTCCGTGGTCAGTGAAGCCTACGCCACGCTGCGTTTGGGCGGGGATCATGGTATTCGGATCGGGCGTCAATCGCTGGATCTTCCCTACCTCGGGAAGCACGACCTGCGCATGATCCCGAACACCTTTGAAGCGGTGGGCGTTGGGAACAAGCCCGGCGACGGTTTTGCCTACATGGCCGGTTACGTGGACAAGATCAAATACAAAGACAGTGATGAATTTATCCCGATGTCCGAGGCAGCCGGCGCAGAGGGAACCGATAAAGGACTTACTTTTTTTGGAGCGCGCTATCGGATATCCGATCAATCGGTATACGGCGTTTTGCACCAGCGCACCCCCG
>CAJWWJ010000182.1 GCA_913048575.1 uncultured Halieaceae bacterium | reverse complement strand
TGTATATCTGCATCTGCAAAGGCGTTACTGACCGCGAAATCGTCCAAGAAGTTGAAGCGGGCGCTCGATCAATTGATGACGTTAAAGTCAAAACAGGTTGCTCTAGCCAGTGCGGCAAATGTCTTTTTCGCGCCAGCAAGTTGGTGCAAGACACCCTGCATGGGCAAGAAGGTGGCAACGGCACCAGCCTACTGGTTGCCAGTAGCTGAGAATACGAATGAGTTTGATTCGTTTTATCTAACAAAAACAATGACTTAGTGTCCTTTTGGTTTTATTTCGACTACACTGCGCGAGTCGAACAAAACAGAAGGAATTTGCTATGAAAGGTCACGCTGACGTCATTTTGCACCTCAATAAGATTTTGTATAACGAGCTGGTCGCCATCAACCAGTACTTTTTGCACTCTAAGATGTACAAAGACTGGGGCCTCGTTGAGCTTGCAGAGCACGAGTATCACGAGTCGATTGATGAAATGAAGCATGCGGATGCCTTGGTAGAACGCATTCTCTTCTTAGAGGGTATTCCGAACCTCCAGGACTTAGGTCAGCTGCAGATTGGTGAGACGCCTCGAGAAATGCTCGAGTGCGACCTGAAATTAGAGCATATTGCCCACGCTGATCTGATTGCCACGGTAGAATGCTGCGAACAAAACAAAGATTTTGTATCGCGGGATTTGGCCCGGCATATCCTGGAAGCCGAGGAAGAGCACGTTGATTGGCTAGAGACACAGCTGTCACTGATGGACCGTGTGGGCGAGCAAAACTACCTGCAAACCGCGATGAAAACAGTCAAGCCAACGGCGTAATCAAATCGACAGTCTTAGGTGGGGTTCGCACCTGAGACATTCCATAGCCCGGGGTGACATGCCTCGGGGTATTGGTTTGGCACTCCTCTTCTGACCGTCTCAAACCAAAACGCAAATCATTGGCTTCAGTGCCCGGCATCCAGCTGCCGAACCAACGGTCCCAGCAAGACAAAAAAGACCCAAAGTTAGGATGGTGGTGATCTAAGGAATGATGCAGTTGATGCTGCGCGGGACTCACCAGCCACTTTTCTAGCGCGCCAAAACTAAGGGGGATATGGCTGTGCCGCAGATTAGCGCCGAGGGCAGTCAGCACAAAGCCCAGTGCATTGACGCCAAGAATATCCCAAACCTGCAGATGTTGGCCGAAACCCCAAATAAAAAGCCCCGTAATGAAACCCAGCGCGCACACTGCTCGACAGTAGTTAATGAGACTTTCCACTGGGTGGGTCCGAAAAACCGTGAATGGCGTCAATATCGTCGCAGCATGATGAACTCGATGGCAGCGCCATAGCGGACCCCAAGCGTGCATCCCTCTGTGTGTCAGAAATCGCGTGAAGTCGTCGAATGTGAAGGCGCTCAGCGTAAACAGCAGGGAGACGGTGATGGACGAAATAGCGACTTGAGGCGCATCGGCCACAGATTGGTTCAAAAATCGCGCCGTCATGATGGCGAATGCTAATTGCCCGCCAATGAGGGGGATATACACGCCGACCTTCAAGGTAGCGTTGATGAATAGCAACACATAATCTTGCCGCGTTGAGCGGTTCCACCAATACGCTCTGGTCAGCAGATTAGCCAGTGGCAAGGTTCGATCAGCGTTGCGCCCTCGTGCATAAGCATAGCCTAGCCCTAGCAGCCCAGAGCTCAGCAGGTAGCCCCAAAAGAGCCGTTTTGACGGATCACTAAAGTAAAAAAATGGGGTCGCCAGCGCGAGTAGCCAATGGTCCACGGTTACCGCATCAGAACTCGTAGCGGATACGACCTATGAGCGATCTCGGGCGATTCGGTCGCGCACCGAAAGGCCGGTGAGAAGTGATCGCTACCTCGTCCGTCGCATTTAATAGTAAGGCCTGAAGTGTCAGCTGATCTGTCAGCGCAAAAGACGCGCTCAAGTCGAGGACGGCAAACCCGTCACTGTGAACGTCCTTGTCGATCGAACCCGCACCTGGGGCCTCTCGCATTTGCGACTGAAAATCGACCGTCCCCTCCAAACGCCATTTAGAGGCCAATAGACTGGCCCGCACATTACCGATACTTTCAGGAATGTAAGGGAGCTCATCGCCTTCTTTCACTAAACCCCATTGAGGGAAACCAGAAAAGAAAGTGGTCGCAAATTCACCCTGAGTATAGGTATAGGCCGCCGCTACCTCTAGTTGCCATTCTGCAGTGAGCTCCATAATGTGGGACGCTGAAATTTCCACTCCCGAGACTTCGACTTCCCCGCCATTAAACTCTGAACCGGGCTCGCAAGTGGAGTCGCTGACGCGACAACGTCCGATCAAGTTGCCGTAGTCACTGTAAAAGCCGGCGACTGAGGCGGACGTACGATCATTAGCGTAGCGCGCACCCAACTCATAATTAGTGCTCTCCTCATGTTCAGCATCAGATCCGGGGCCTGCCGGTGAGAAGCCCTCATAAACGCCGCCAAAGAAAGAGAGTTGCTCGTTGAGTGTCCAAATAGCACTTAACGAAGGTGCCGTTAACGCTTGTGAGCGCGTCGTTTGAGTCCCAGTCAGAAAGTCCGACACCTCACCATCGATGTCCTCATACCGAACCCCTAAGTCGATAGAGATCGCGGAGAATGACAGCCGCGACACAATGTAAGCAGCGAACGCCTCGCTCTCTGCTTTATTGCTGGTTTTCAACCCTCTCGCAACGTTATCGGACTCCATTCCATAATTCACCATCAGATAAGATCGTGGTTGATGATTTCTCTCCACTTGATCCTGATGGAAGCGCAATCCGACCGTTGTCGACACTCCTAATTGTCCAAAAGTACGCTCATCATTCAACGACCACTGCACGCCTTTGCTTTCATAGCTGCGGTCATTATCGGTGACGTCGAGAATCTCATCGTCGCGATTGGCGGAATCTTTTTGTCCCGTCAACACAAAGTACTGACGCTGATACTGCTGCGGTGCCTCCAACACTTTCTGCAGCGTCGGCCCGGCCCAAAATCCGTCAAGCTTGTTCCACGATCTGTCGAACTCATTCCAATAGAGCTTAATATTGGATCGCATTGATTCTGACAACGAAAAGCCATAGTTCAGGAGCGCATTAAAATGATCTGACTGAAATCGTGCCAGTTGCGATGCGGCGTAACGGCGATAAGGATCGTCGATGAAATCCGCATCAGCCAACCCCAAGTAGGTCTCGTCAGCATCCTCCTCGCCGCCCTCGACTAATAAAGTCACGAGATGATCCGCCCGCAAATCTGGCCGCTGATAGAGCAATTTCATGCCAACGTCGGTGCGTTCAAACCCAGTTGATTGATTACTGCCATCAACATTTTTGAAACCATCGGCACCGTACGTCAACACATCAAAGAAATAACCAAAGTTACCCGTCATACCGCCGTACGCCGCTTGCGCTTTATAGAAGCCATCTGACCCTGCGCTGATATCGAGCATTCCGGCGGTGTCATTGGGAATCGTCAACGACGCCATATTGACCGCGCCACCCACAGTATGAGGCCCGTGCGCCACTGCGGCAGGACCTTTCAGTACCTCAACGCTCGAAATGCGACTCACATTCGGGACGTAGTAGGCCGCCGGCGCTGAGTACGGCGCAGGGGTAATCAACACCTCATCGCGCATGATGGTAATTTTCTGACTGCGTTCCGCTACCGCGCCGCGGATGCCGATATTAGGCCTCAACCCATAACCATCCTCCTCCCTAATATAAACACCGGCCACTTGATTGAGGACCTTGCGA
>CAJWWJ010000181.1 GCA_913048575.1 uncultured Halieaceae bacterium | reverse complement strand
GGCACTGCCATTGGCTGGGGTCTTCTTCCCGATGCACAGGCGCAGTACTTGGGCTCTCCCAAGTTCAGCGACGACGGCTGCTACATGGCCTCCTACTCCGCCCCGCCTTTTAACGACCCTGGATTTTTCTCGATCACGATTTATGACGCGGACGGATGGATCTACAGCGAAGACGGCATTCTGAATGAGTTCAATATGAACTTGAACGAAGATGGTTCGTTTGATGCTCACTTTGGCGATTGTGGCGACGTTGACAACCATCTCCCAACCGTTGAGGGATGGAACTACATTCTTCGAATTTATGAGCCCAAATTGGAAGAACTACAGGACTTCCGGCTCCCCGAGATGAAAAAGATCAGCTGATCATCCCCACTGAGTACTCGGGCACCCAGCAGCGTGCCCGTGCACTCAGTCTTTTTAAGCGCCGGCGTTTCGGCTACTCTTCACCCCTCGAAAAAACCGCGCTATAGCGGACGACAGAACGCTCAGGGGGCGACACCATGACACAGAGTTGGGATCTGCTGATTCAAGGCGCCAAGGTTTTTGACGGCAGCGGCGCGCTGCCTCGTATTCAAGATGTGGCGGTGCGCGATGGCAAGATCGCTGCGCGGGGGGACGATCTGCCTGTCAGCACTGCTGCACAGGTAATCGATGGAAGCCGTCAGTGGTTGGTCCCGGGCATGCTCGATATCCACACTCACCTAGACCTAGAGGTCGACGTAGAGCCCGCCCTGCCAGAGGTAGTGCGCCACGGGACTACCACGGTGCTGGTAGGGAACTGCAGTCTCGGCACCAGCTTCGGCACCCAGCAATCTGGGGAGCAGGAGCCCATTGTGGATTGCTTCACCCGCGTAGAGAACATTCCAAAAGCCGTATTGCGCAAAGTGGCTGAGAAAATCACTTGGGACAATACCGGCGACTACATGGATCACTTTGCCAATATGCCATTGGGCCCCAACATCGCCGCCTTTGTGCCCCACTCGATGCTGCGGGTCGAAGTTATGGGATTAGAGGCCAGTGTAAGCCGAAAGCCGACCGAAGCGGAGCTTCGCAAAATGGAGGAGCTGCTCGAGGCCGCGATGCTTCAAGGCTATATGGGCCTCAGCACCGACGGCCTGCCTTTTCACTATTTATCGAACGATCCCAATACTGAAAAACGTATCCCAACCCAATTTGCGAGCTTCAAAGAGCTTCGTCGGTTACTCAAGGTAGTCCGCAAGTACGACCGAGTCTGGCAGACTACGCCGATCATCGAGAACCGTTTGATGGCGCTGTTCTACTTTACGCTCACCAGCGGGCGCCTATTTGGTAAACCACTGAAGACCTCCGCCCTGTCGGCAATGGAGATGACCGCGGCACCGAAAACCGCCAAGCTCTTTCTGAATGTGGCACGACTGCTCAATACTTGGCTCTTCAAAGGCAAGCTGCACTTTCAGGCACTGGGCACCAACTTTCGCGTCTGGTCCGATGGCATCGTCAGCCCCTTGTTTGAGGAAATGACATCCACCGCGCAGCTGATTGCCAAAGAATATGACGACCGCGAAGGTCGTATGGCGCTGCTCAATAACGCCGAGTGGGTTGAGTTGTATCGCAAGGAGTGGATGCACGGCCGCACAGGAGGCGACTTCGCGAGCTGGAAAACCGCAAAGGGATTCCCGGATTCCCTCGTCATCCGCGACGGTAATATGCTGATCTTTGACGGCGCACCAGTGGCTGAATGGGACGGCGAGTCGATGGCCAACGTGATGGCCCGTGTCGCGCGCTACCAGGGCGGCGACACTGCCGCCGCACGATCTGAAGTTGAGGGCGAAGCCTTCGACTTGTTCCCAACAAACCTCCGCGATGACGCTGACTTTATGCTGCACATGATGCGGACCTACGACAAAGGTTTTCGTTTTTACGCCGACATTGCAAACAAAGATAACAAAGCCACGCTGGGGCTCTTACTGGATGAACACACCCTGCCCGGCTTCAACGACTCCGGCGCACACATTACTAATATGGCGTTCTTTGATTCAAATCTGATGTCACTCAAGCTCGCCAAAGAAAAAAGTGAAGCCACAGTGGCACGTATGGTGCAGCGCTTGACCTCGGAACCCGCAGAGATTTTTGGCCTCGATGTCGGATCGCTAGAGATCGGCGCTCAGGCCGATATGGTGCTCATTAACCCTGACGCACTGGATAATTGGCAACCGGATCAAACTCGCAAGCTAGAGTACCGCGAAATCTTTGGTCACGAGCAAATGGTGAACCGACCGGAGGGCATTGTGGACTCAGTGTTCATTAAGGGCGTAATGGCCTGGACAGATGGTGCCGCGCAGTCGGCGTTAGGCCGAGAGACATTAGGCAGGGCGTTGAGAGCCGCCTAAGAGACTCACAAGGTAAGACGCGGGCGGATCGCTGCCATGGCTTTGACACACGGCGAGTGATACCTTGACAGCGTGTTCATGCTCTCACTCAGCGATTCGATCACAGCCATGCTAACTTGCGAACCACACCCCACTGAAGCCTTCGTGCTGAACTGGCTCCGCGCCGGCTTCATTCTTGCGGGCGTACTGTTATCGGCCTGCGCTGCCGCGCCTCAGGTATCTGATAAACCGCTCAGTCACTTCAACGACCGAGCCGCCGTTGAGTCGCCACTGGTTACGCTCGCCAACTCTAACGCTGGCTCCGGCGTGAGTCTTCTGGCTGACCCAGCCGATGCCCTGCAAAGCCGGCTCCATCTGGCGGCGATGGCTCAATCCACCCTCGATATGCAGTACTACCTTTGGCAGGGGGACGACAGCGGCCTCGCCCTGACGCAAGAGGTATTGCTCGCCGCCGACCGGGGTGTCCGGGTGCGCATTCTGTTGGATGATATTTACCACTCTGGGCGGGATTCGGCCTATCAAACCCTCGATACGCATCCGAATGTTGAGGTGCGCCTCTTTAACCCCATGGGCAACCGGGGCGCGACAAAACAGTCGAACTATGCATTTGGAAAATCGACCTTCAATTACCGGATGCATAATAAGATTTTTCTCGTGGATGGCGTAGCCACGATTCTCGGTGGCCGCAACATTGGTGACGAATACTTCGGGCGTGATACCAGCTTTAATTTTCAGGACATGGAGGCTATCGCCATTGGCGAAGTGGCGGCCGATACCGGCGAAGCCTTTGATCTGTTTTGGAACGCAGAGCTCGCGATCCCAGTTTCCGCGCTAACTCAGGGCGCGAACCACATTACCGAAGAACAGATGGCGCGCTTGGTCGCAGCGCGTGAGCAGGTCAGGCCGGCTGTGGAGCAAAATGAAGCGGCGTCAGCAACGCAGGCTGAGTGGTTAGCGACCTTCGCTCGTGGCCTGTTGTGGACAGAGGCGGAGATCCTTGTGGATCGCCCAGATCGGAGCGACGACTACCCCGATTCAGCCTTCATGACGTTCATACATGATGCTCATGCGCAGCCAAGGGAATCGGCCGTCATTCAAACCGCTTATTTGATTCCCAACGGTCCGACGGTAGCCAACTTAGAGAGGCTCACTTCGGCAGGCGCCACACTTCGCATTCTGACCAATTCGGCCAAGTCCAACAATCATAGCTCTGTGCACGCCTATTACGCCGGCTATCGTAAAGCGCTGCTGACAACTGGGGTCGACCTCTATGAGTTGCAAGGGAAAGGCAGTTTGGCTGCATACCTCGACCGAGTGGGCGAAGATGCCCATGCAGGCTTACATACCAAGGCCATGGTTATCGACAATCG
>CAJWWJ010000180.1 GCA_913048575.1 uncultured Halieaceae bacterium | reverse complement strand
TATCCAGTACGGCGGCCAATCGGCCTACCCCGACATAGAGCGCACAATGCATGAGTAGTTCCATGACCTCAGCCTCTGTGAATTCAACCTTGAGCTCGGTAAAGAAAGCATCATCAATGGAGAGGTGGTCACAAGCGAATCGGTCGCCCAATTCGATCGCGAGTCGCTCTTGATCATTGAGCTGATCAGCTTCGGATGGCCTCTCTAGGCTACACACGTCTGCCTCAGAGACGTCTGCCGCAGCACGTTGATAGCGAATCGCCATGCAGCTGCGGCACTGATTGTGGAAAGCGATACGCAGTCGTAACAGTTCTATCAGGCGTTCCGGTAGTGTGCGGTTACTGACTAATGCGGCGCCAAACTGAAGGGGGCCCATGGCGGCGGCGGGCGCGTGTGCCAGCATTCTCGTGATGCCGAGCTCAATGTCACGAGCATCCTCGGCGCCGCTAAAATTTCGCAGCGCTTCTGGCCAATCTGCAACGGGAACAAAACTGATTCGGCTCATCGTCATTCCTCAAGTATTTTGCTGAATGGGTAGGCTCGTATTCTAAGTGACTTTCGCCGGGATGACCCTGAATAACTTGCAGAACTTAAGAGGCCAACAAAACCATGGGGCAACACCATATGGTTGAGCAGAACGGATTCGATAATGCTTTCACCACTGATGAGTATCGGCGGCTTCGTCAGCTGTTAGACGAGGACGCGATCCGTAACCTAACGTTGTGCTATTCCCACTACCTACACCATAGGTATTGCGAGCGTCTGAGAGGGGTGTTTACGCCCGATATCGTGTGTGAATTTGGTCCCAACGTTTCGTCGACGAGCATTTTCCCGGCGATTTTTCCGGTGACTTGCTGTCATGAGGGCTTTTATTTTCGAGGCGACCATCTGATCGGCAGCGTGAGTAAGTTGCGGCCAAATAAGCTCGGTTGATAACACGGTTCGTCACAACCCGGCGTCAGCCAAAACTGGTCATAGCGCTGTGTGACTGCTCGAAAGGCGCTGATCATTTCTTGTCGAGCGAGTGCCGCCCCTACGCAGACATGTCGACCCATACCAAAGGCAAGATGGCTGCCGGGTTTGGATCGATGAAGATCAATTTGGTCTGGGTTAGCAAACTGCTGTTCATCTCGATTGGCTGCGCCAAAGCGAATATTCAGTAGTTCGCCCTCGGCGAGGGACACGCCTTGGAGCATGCTGTCCTTCGCACATCGCCGAAACATCCCTTGCGCGGGCGACTCGAGCCTTAAAATTTCCTCTGCTAGACGAGGGATTAACGCAGGTTCGGCAACGATCTCGGCCAGTGCTGACGAATCTTCAATCAATAGCTTCATACCTGAGCCAATCGCAGCGGTCGTGGTTTCGTTGCCCGATGCCAATAGATCGATCGTGATGATGGTCATCAACTCTTGCATCGTAAAAGCGACGTCATCGCTATCTCGATAAGCGATGGCGTCGCTGATGAGGTCGTCTCTGGGCTGTCGTTTTCGTTCTGCCACCATATCGGCAAAGTACGCCTGCATTTGTACCACGAGCTGCGCGCACTCAATGCGGCGCTCTCGTGAGGCCATCATGCTGAATGGTTCGACTATGGCATCAGACCAGATTTTAAATTGACCGATATCAGATTGAGGGACACCCAATAAGTCGGCAATTACCATCATCGGTAGCGGGTGGGCAAACGCACGAACAAATTCGACCTCGGTCTGCCCTTCGAGTTCATCGAGCAAGGTCTCAGCAATCTGATCGATCATGGGAGTGGCTGCCCGAACCCGCTCGGCCGTGAAAAGCTTTTCTAAAAAGCCCCGCACACGGCTGTGATAAGGCGGATCTGAGGTTGAGCATGAGGCGAGCGGTAACCACCCTTCAGACTCGTAGATAGCGAGGATTTCG
Organism: uncultured Halieaceae bacterium; assembly: GCA_913048575.1. GTDB lineage: Bacteria > Pseudomonadota > Gammaproteobacteria > Pseudomonadales > Halieaceae > Luminiphilus. Next base: position 1,957 of record CAJWWJ010000180.1, on the reverse strand, counting down.
GGGGCAATACCGTCGTCTGACAGCGCCATCGGGCTGACGCTGCTGGGAAACGCATCGGGCGCCCTGATGATCTCTCTCGCTAGGTCGTACTGAGTGACCAAATGGAAACCCGTCGAGGGCAACTGGTAGAGTGGCGCGGTGCGACGGAGCTGCTTGTACCCCTCATAGGGGCATTGCTGTACCGCTGGGTCCATGATGTCAAAGTCACTCTCGTCACTCATACGTCTTGCCCCAGCGGTCGTCTGTTGTGGAGTTGGTTAACCCAGTTGGCCAATGACGTCGCCGAACAGCTCCTCATCCGATGGGATCACCTTGGGTTCTGCGAGCGGCAAGGAGACCCAGGTCTCGTTAATGAGATCACGCCAAGAAATATTGTTGTTGGTGCCATTGCCACCCCAAGACCCGCAACCGAGCGAAAACGTTTGTCGCATGCCATTCCATACGTTTCCGCTATTGGAGGCCGATTGGGGCTGATTGACCATTACGCGTGACGTGTAGGTATTCTCGGCCACTTTCATAATATTGTGATCGTTATTCGAATAAATACCGCATGAGTGACCCTGCCCCTGATAGGCCTGAATATGACGCGTTAATTCGATCGCATGATCGATGTCGCGCGCGCGATACAGTGCCATGATTACCGATAATTTCTCTCCAGAAAAGGGATGCTCTGGTCCGTAGCCGTCCTCCAGCACAATAAAAAACTGGACCCCCTCTGGGATAGTCAGACCCGCCATTTGCGCTATTTTTTCTGGGGGCTGCGCGACCATCGCCGTATTAATATGCAGCTCATCGTCCCAAAGGGTATTGCGAAGTGCTGTTTTCTCTTCCGCATTACAAACATACCCTCCCTCTGCTCTCAGCTTATCCAGCATGGCGTCGTAAATACCATCGAGGAGAACCACTGAGTTATCTGAGGAGCAGGAGGCAGCGAGGTCGAGGGTTTTTGAGATTCGGATTTTTTCTGCCGCGGCATCTAGGTCGGCTGTCTCATCAACCGTTATTACTGCGTTGCCGACGCCGACACCCAGTGCAGGTGTGCCGCTGGAGTACGCGGCGTTCACCATTGCGCCACCGCCCGTTGCCAGCACCAGATCACATTGGCGCATCAACTCGTTGGTCGTTTCGAGGCTGGGTGTTTCGATACCAAGAACTAAATCCTCAGGTGCCCCCATCTTTTTGATCGCTGCACGCATTAGGTCACAGATCTTTTTATTGGTCAGTTTGGCTCTTGGGTGTGGTGCAACAATGATTGAATTGCGCCCTTTAACCGCGTGAATACCTTTGATGACAGGCGTCGCCTCAGGATTGGTGGAGGGCGCGAGCGCGCCAATGACACCGAGTGGCTTCGCCAGTACTCTGATATTGCGTTCTGGATACTCCTCAATCACGCCAACCGACTTGTCATCAATGATATCGAGCAGTGTGGCGCGTGTTTTGCGCTGAATTTTGAGAAACTTACCGTCGTAATTTCCTAGCTGCGTCTCGTCGATTGCAAACTGAGCAATCTCCTCGGCAACCCCCGGCCTGGCAACAGACCACACCATGGCACGAATTAAGGCATCAACTTGCTCCTGAGAGTAGTGCTCGATCTGTTTTTGCGCGGCACGCGAGCGCGCCACCAAATCTGCAATGAAAGCCTGCGGGTTATCGCTGTCCTGAGACATGGTCGGTCCTGCCTTTAATCACTAAAAAAGAGAAGCGATAGGGTAAACTGCACCGCCGTTGCACGCCAGCCGGCATGATGTGGAAAAGTCGGACTCGTGGCGTGTCATGCGGCCGTTTGGCCCTTTCGCGGCGTGGTTTTGCGAGTGAAGGGTTTATACTACGGGACTTTGGGTGAGTTGCAGCGCCTGTGTGGCCTGGTGAGGGGATAACCCAATCCCATTCGTTGAATTGAAAAATAAGTGGAGAATCTGCAGTGAATTTTGAACTGAACGATGAGCAACAGGCTTAT
>CAJWWJ010000179.1 GCA_913048575.1 uncultured Halieaceae bacterium | reverse complement strand
CGCGGTGACCACACCTTCAGAAACCACGTCTTCTCGCTCCTGCGTCAAGGCAGCTGGAGCGATGGTAACCAGCAAGCAAACAGTGAGAAGGCGCTTGTTTGGTATGCACATGAGCAAATCATGAATGAGCAGCATCTTTGGCCCCTAGCTTGAGTGTTTGATTCGGCCTAACGACACAGTTTTAACCTAACATGCAGAGTTGAAGAGAAAACTGGGACGGAACTATGTATTAATGGGCACCGAATAAGCAATGTTTGCTCGTTTTATGTCACTTTTTGCGCATTCGATGCTACTGCTGGACGAGCAGTCACGTCAGATGGAATGTGGTGATAAAAAGCCCGCTAATCAGCAAGAATAGAGTCTAAATAAGCGATTACTACCCGCTTGGCCTCTCGGGTATAGAGCGGCGTCAGCGTGCCCTTCTCGATGAGCGATTTCCGCCAAACGAGATCCGCCAGCTCAGAGCACATTTCGCAAGCCATCATGACCTGACGGGTTTTGGGCACCAAACCTTGACCGTGGAGTAATTGGAACAGTGCTTTTCCGAAATCCTGGCTCACTTGGTTCACTGAAACCAGCGATACGGGCAGTAGAGCCAAGATCATTTCCACCCGGTTGTTAAGATAAAAATCGCGAATGCCATCAATGTAGAGCAGCATCATATCGCGCCAGCTAGCGCTTTTAGGTGCCTGAGGGAGGTCGGCAAGCATTTTCTGGATACCGCGTTGATACAAGGCGTCGAACAACGACTGCACCGATTCAAAAAAATAGTACAGCGATACTCGAGGCACGCCGGCGCGCTTGGCCACCGCGTCAAGCGTAATACCCTCCAGCGAACCTGCTTCCAGTATCAGGGCTTCCGCCGCCTGCACAATGCGGTTATATCGCTCTATCCCCGGCTTCCGCATCGGTTGTCGAGACGGTTTATCCGTTTTTTTTGCCACTAGAACATCCTCTCTCTACACGCCCAGCAACATCATCATAGCGCGCATCGAACACCTGTTTTTCGATCTGCGCTATCAGGACCCATTTTGCCCTGTTGATACGGCTCGATGTGGCAAGGTCAAACCATATCAGCGTATTTCAGTTTGAATCGGCCGACGCGCCGGCCAAAACCCGATACGCCCAACTTGTCGCAATCTGTCGCCACTTTGAGATACTGCCCCCCACTTATCCGAGGCTCATTAGTCATACGTTATGAACTGGATGTCACAGCACTGGATCGCACTCGCTCTCTTGACCGGTTACACAGGAATGCTGTTCTACAATGCCTATCTTGGTAGCCAAGCCAGCCGAGGTATGGACGGATACTACGTCGGTAACCGCGAGATGAGCGGCGTTGTGGTGGGCATTTCTTTTTTCGCGACCTTTGCCTCCACCAACACCTACATCGGTCACGCGGGCAAAGCCTACGAGTACGGCGTGGCGTGGTTTAGCATGGCGCTGCTGCTGGTCGTATTCAGCTGGATTTCTTGGCGCTGGATTGGTCCGCCCCTGCGGCGATTCGCGGCCCAGTGGGACGCCCTGACCATCCCGGACTTTCTCGGTAGTCGTTATATTGCGAGCAAACACGACGCGACCAAACACCCTCTTCTGCAGACCTCTGCGCTCGTCATCGTATTCGCCAGCCTGCTTTATCTGCTCGCCATTTTTAAAGGTGCGGGCCACCTGTTCCAAATGTTTCTCGACATTCCCTACGAGGCGGGCGTAGGCCTTACGCTACTTATTGTTGTGCTATATACCTCTGTGGGGGGCTTCGTATCGGTAGTAAGGACCGATGTGATGCAGGGGATTCTTATGCTCCTTGGCAGCGTGGTGATTTTTTACTTTGTCACCCGTGCTGCAGGAGGTGTGGAGGCCATTGGTGCGCTTCGTACCGTTCCTGATAAAGAATTTCTGTTCGAGCTCAATGGCGGCATCCCCTTTGCCGTGTTGCTCGGGGTGTCGCTATCGGGCGCGCTAAAGCTGCTGGCCGACCCGCGCCAACTCTCACGTTTTTATGCGCTAAAAGACGAGGCAGAAGTCCGTCGCGGAAAATGGATCGCCACACTCGGTCTCGCTATTGTACTGGCCTGCTTGTTCCCGGTGGGGCTTTACGCCCACCTGATATTGACCGACGTCACAGATACCGATTTGATTGTGCCGTCGCTCGTCAATGATCCGGGCGTATTCCCGGTCTGGGCGACCGACTTCTTAATTGTCTCGATTTTGGCCGCAGCGATGTCCTCAATGGACAGCGTCTTATTGGTTGCGGCATCCACGCTCTATAAAAATCTGGTGGCGCCGTTCAGGGCCTCGTCACAAGAACTACTCTGGACCCGCACCGCAGTGATCGGTTTTTCAGTGGTCGCGGCAATATTGGCACTCAACCCACCTGGCGATATTGTTGAAATCACTATTTTCTCGGGGAGCCTCTACGCGGTATGTTTTTTCCCCGCGGTGGTTTTCGGGTTGCACTGGGACAGCGGCTCGTCACGCGCAGTGCTCTGGTCGATGGCCGTGGGAATCACCACCCTGATCATCTGGATCAGCGCAGACCTCAGACAGAGTCTGCACGAGGTGTTTCCGGCTTTACTGCTCTCAACACTCACTTACTATTTACTGTCGAGGATAGATCGATCCGTGCCTCTAACCCCAGATACGACCACGTAGAAAGAGGGCTTGTGAACGCTACTTAAGAAGCGTCTTAAGTGAGGGCTTTACCACTTTGCCCATGGCGTTGCGGGGCAGCGACTCTAGGACGATGAGTTTTTTCGGAATTTTGTAAGCAGAGAGCTTGCCGTCACACCACGCCTTGAGTGACTCGGGCGTCATTTCGGCACCACCCTTGAGAGCGACTACCGCGGCAACCGCCTCACCCCAAGTGCGATCTTCCATGCCCAGCACAGCGACCTCAGCGATATCCGGGTGAGTCAACAATTTACTCTCAATCTCGAGTGCGGAGAGTTTGTAGCCACCCGACTTGATAATATCCACCGAAGAGCGGCCCATAATGCGGTAGTAACCCTCTTCCACCACCGCGATATCTCCCGTGCAGAACCACCCTTCTACAAAGCTTGAAGCCGTCGCCTCGGGGTTACCCCAGTACTCAAGAAATACGGTCGGGCTTTTTATGCGGATCTCGCCGGGCGTGTCGCCGTCTGTCAGCACTGCTCCAGACTCATCGACCCGTTGCACCGCCACTTCGGGGAGTGGCTGACCGACATAACCGGGTCGCCTCTCACCGCGATAAGGGTTAGAGAGCCCCATGCCGATCTCAGTCATGCCATAGCGCTCGAGCAATACTTGCCCTGTCAGATGACGCCATTCCTCAAAAACGCCAACCGGACACGCAGCTGAGCCTGATACGTTAAGGCGCATATTGGCAAAACCCTCGCAGATGACGTCAGCTTCGTCGTCGTCTAGCGCTTGCAGGTGATCAATGAGCTTTACATAAATTGTGGGGACCGCCATAAAAACGGTAAAGGTATCCGTGGCCACGCGCGCGCAGAGCGCATGTAGGTCCAGCTTTGGCATTAAATGTACCGCAGCCCCTGCCCACAGCGCGCAGCTGAGCACATTGATAATGCCGTGTACGTGATGTAGCGGCAAAAACAAAGGAATCACGTCCTCGGCCTCCCAGGCCCAAGCGTCGATTAAAGTACCGATCTGTGCAGCAATATTACCGTGAGTGGTGACAGCACCCTTGGGCTTGCTGGTAGTTCCACTGGTAAAGACAATCATCGCCCGACGTTCAGAAGAGAGTGCAGGCAGTGGTGATAGGGTGTTCGCCCAATACTGATCTAGGGTGCCCACCGGCATAGACAATCGATCACATAGGCCTTGAATACTCGAAAGATGCGGCTGGGCCGCAACAACCAGCGTCA
>CAJWWJ010000178.1 GCA_913048575.1 uncultured Halieaceae bacterium | reverse complement strand
ATGGCTTTGGCAGGAACGCCCAAATGCTGTCGTAGTGGCAGCACCAAGCGAGCGGGGAGGGCCGCATCGCGCAGTTCGCCGGGTCGCGATAGCGTCTTTCGCTCTGGCGGGTGGATCCCCCCGTGAATATCGTGAATCTCTCTCATGCCGCGTCTCGAGTACGGGTATCACTGGCGATGATGTTGGCAGGCATTGCCTCCTCAGTGGGTAAATTCCAATGCCAAAATGCAATGCCCTCTTTGCGCGGGATCAAATCAATACAGTCCACAGGACAGGGGTCTAAGCAGAGGTCGCAGCCGGTGCATTCGTCTGCAATGACCGTATGCATCACTTTTGCGGCGCCCAGGATGGCGTCGACGGGACAGGCCTGAATACACTTGGTGCAACCGATACACTCCGCTTCACGAATCCACGCAACCACTGGCGCTTTTTCAGTGCCATGTTCGGCGTCTAATGGCTGTGGCTCAACATCGAGTAGATCGGCGAGCGCTTGAATGGTTTCCTCGCCACCGGGTGGGCACTTGTTAATCGCATCGCCCGCAGTGATGGCTTCGGAGTAAGGCCGGCATCCAGGATAACCACATTGACCGCACTGGGTTTGCGGGAGCAGGGCATTGATTTGTTCACTAATGGGATTGCCTTCCACACGAAACCGCACTGCAGCGAATCCAAGCAGGGCGCCAAAGATGCCGCCCAGACTGAGGAGCGCGAGCAACGCGATCAACAAGGGCTGTTCTGTGAGCGCGGCTATCATCAGATGAGACCAGCGAAGCCCATAAAGGCCAGCGAGGCGAGACCTGCTGTGATCATACCAATGGCGGCACCTTGAAACGGTTCAGGGACGTCTGCCACAGCGAGGCGTTCACGCATCGCAGCAAACAAAATCAGGGCAAGCGAAAAGCCCAGCGCCGCACCTAAGCCATAGAACAATGATTCAATAAAATTATGCGCTTGGTTAATGTTGAGGAGCGCCACACCTAAGACGGCGCAGTTGGTGGTGATCAGGGGCAAAAATACGCCCAAGACACGATGTAAGAGCGGGCTGGTTTTCCGTACGACCATCTCTGTAAATTGCACGACCACTGCGATCACCAAAATAAAGCTGATGGTGCGCAGGTATTCGAGTTCCAAGGGAATAAGCAGGTAGTTGTAAGTCAGGTAGCTGCAAACTGACGCCAGGGTCAGGACAAAGGTTGTCGCCACCGACATACCCATGGCCGTCTCCAGTTTGTTGGATACGCCCATAAAGGGGCACAGCCCGAGAAACTGTACCAAGACAAAATTATTGACCAAGACCGCACCGACAAGCAGTAGCGCGATATCACCCAGCATGTGGTCCCCCAGCGGTAGACAGCTGTTCCATTAAGCCTTCAATGATAAGGAATATATCAGGTGACTGGTAGGAAGTATGTGGTGCTTTAGGCGTCTCTTTTACTGGCGTCCACCATGGCGGCGACCACTTCTCCGTCAACTCGCTGTAACAAGGGCTCAAAGGGGGCCAGCTGATGCTGGACGAGCGGTGTCTCTAATGCTGTCCAGTCCAACGAGGTGCACAAAAAAGCCTCGGATTTTTGCGCCATGTTGGGCAGCACGGGCTTGAGGTACGTGGCGAGCACGCGGAAGAGGTTAATACCAACGGAGCAGACCTCTTGAACAGCGCTTGCTTGCGCTTCGTCCTTAGCCATTACCCATGGCTTTTTATCATCAATGTACTGATTGGCACGATCAGCGAGTGCGATTACTTCACGCATCGCTCGATTGAATTCACGGGCCTCATAGAGCGCGGCAATTGAATCTCCAGCGTCAATAAATGACTGCACCAGTTCAGGCTCACTGCAGTTGGCGCTGAGTTTGTTATCGAATTTCTTTCGCAAAAAGCCGGCGCAACGACTCGCGATATTAACCACTTTACCGATGAGGTCAGCATTGACGCGCTGCACAAAATCGTCGAGGTTGAGGTCGATATCATCGACGCCACTCGATAATTTGGCGGCGAAGTAATAGCGGAGATATTCTGGGTCCAGATGGGCCAAATAGGTTTCGGCTAGGATGAAGGTGCCCCGGCTTTTAGACATTTTGACGCCATTAACCGTGAGGAAGCCATGGGCATAGACTGCGGTAGGTTGCCTCAGGCCTGCACTATCGAGCATCGCGGGCCAGAATAAGCCGTGGAAATTGACAATGTCTTTGCCGATAAAGTGATACAACTCCGTATCGCCGCCCGGCAGCCAATAGGCGTCGAAATCATCGCCCTCTTGTTGGCAAAGGACTTCGTGACTGGCGATGTAGCCAATAGGTGCGTCTAGCCAGACGTAAAAATATTTGTCCGGGTAACCGGGGATCTCGAAGCCAAAGTAGGGAGCATCTCGGCTGATATCCCAATCTTGCAGCCCGTTGTCTAGCCACTCGCGCAATTTGTTGGCAATGGGAGCTTGTAGCTGTCCGCTATTAATCCATGTGGTCAACAACGTTTCAAAGTCGCCCAGTTTAAAAAACAGATGGTCGGACGCCTTGTTCACCGGCGTGGCGCCCGAGAGTGCAGAGACCGGATCTATTAGGTCAGCCGGAGCATAGGTGGCACCGCAGGCTTCACAGTTGTCGCCATACTGGTCAGGTGCGCGACACTTTGGGCAGGTTCCCTTGATAAAACGGTCCGCAAGGAATAATGATTTCTCGGGATCAAACGCCTGTGTGATTTCACGACGGTGTATGTGCCCGCCCGCTTCGAGTCGCTGAAAGATGGTCTCAGACCAGCGACGATTTTCCTCCGAATGGGTTGAATGATAGTGGTCAAATTGAATCAGAAACCCAGCAGAATCCCGCTCATGATGTGCTTGAATCGCCGCGATATGGGCCTCAGGTGTTCTACCCGCTGCCTCGGCGGAGAGCATAATCGCTGTGCCGTGCGCATCGTCGGCACAGACGTAACGACAATGATGGCCCCGAGATTGTTGAAAGCGCACCCAGATATCGGTTTGGGTTTGTTCGAGCATATGCCCAAGGTGCAGGGGGGAGTTGGCATAGGGTAATGCGGAGGTCACCAGTATTTTTCTTGCGCCGGCATTCATGCGTTTCGCGGTCCCATAAACAGTGGCGCGGAGTCTACCGGATTTTAGGTCTTTTCGCTCTCAGGCAGTGATCGGATACCCGTGCTGAGGGGGTATACTCCCGCAATCAAGTCATGCAAGGAATTCCGGTGGTGTCGTCTTCTCGGCAAGTGGTCGCCGTCGCCTCAGGTAAGGGCGGTGTCGGCAAATCAACAGTGACAACCAATTTAGCGGTGGCGCTAAGCCAGCAGGGGCTCTCCGTGGGCCTGCTCGATGCCGATATTTACGGTCCGAGCCAACAGCATATGCTCGGGGTCGCCGACAATAGGACGCCTGACCAACAGGATGGAGAGTTTTTATTGCCGATTGAAGCCTATGGCTTGAAGACCATGTCCATGGGCTATCTGACAACGGCAGAGACACCCATGGTTTGGCGCGGGCCGATGGCCAGTTCAGCCCTCAGTCAGTTACTTGAGAAAACGCTATGGGGCGACATTGACCTGCTGCTGGTCGATATGCCACCCGGAACCGGTGACATCCAGCTCACGCTGTCGCAACGTGCGACGTTGTCGGGCGCTGTCATTGTGACAACGCCGCAAGATATTGCCTTGCTCGATGCCCGCAAGGGGATTGAGATGTTTCAAAAGGTCGACGTGCCGGTACTGGGACTCATCGAAAACATGTCCAGCCACACCTGCCCTGCCTGCGGACACTCCGAGCCCCTTTTTGGTGAGGCGGGCGGAGAAAATTTGGCGGCTCATTATGCAGTCCCCTTATTGGCGCAGATCCCCCTCAGTCGCGCGATTAGAGAGCAATCTGATCAAGGACGCCCCATTGTGGTGTCCGAGCCAGAGGGGCAGGAGG
>CAJWWJ010000177.1 GCA_913048575.1 uncultured Halieaceae bacterium | reverse complement strand
CCTTGGGTCATAAACGTCTCCTCCGCTCGAGCCCAAAATCGCGCAATCGATGCTTCGTCGCGGCCCCGATCTCTCTGATCTCGCTGCAAACGCCGTTGCCAGCGTAATGTGTTGTCTGCTTCCACGTAAATCACTCGGTCGTACAAGTCTCGCAATGATGCGGTGGCGGTGACTAAGATGCCTTCCACCACGATCCATTTGCGGGGGATCATTTCTACAGTCTGCGCCTGACGACAATGCGTTTCAAAATCATAACAAGGCTGCTGTATCGTCTGACCACGTTTCAAAGCCAACACGTGCTGTTCAAACAGTGCTAAGTCTAGTGCGTCAGGATGGTCGAAGTTGGTCTGCTCACGCGCCGTCAATGAGAGATGTGCGAGGTCATGATAGTACGCGTCAACCGTCAACACTGTGGCAAATGACGAGCCTATCTCAGATACTAATGCATCGGCTAAGGTCGACTTGCCACTGCCCGACCCACCCGCAATGGCAATGACGTAAGTCTCCGACAAGTGACGGGGATTACTCACTGCCATGAGCGCTACTCTGGGTAGTACACGCTGCCATATTCCGCCTCTAGTGCCTCGCGGATCAGACGCTGCTCCTGTGGCGCGTCGATAGCAGCACAGCGCCCCGACTTCCATGTCGAATAGGCATCATAGTCGGGCGTGCCCACCGCGGTCAGCAGTTCCCAGACCAACAAGCACCGCTCGAGCTCTGACACCACCTGACTGCTGCCCACTTGATCAAGAAGCGTGGCTAATGGCGGCACGTCGTCACTCAACGCCAAAGCATCGCCGCTATCAAGCGTCATGAATGCCGGCTGAGACGCCTTATAGCGGGGCCAATCAATTTCATTCGGTAGACGCGGCGCACCCTCTCTGGCGAAACTGCCCCAGGCTGACATCATCACCTCGGTCATCTTTCGAGCTGATTCAGTATCGGGATACATATAGTCACCAATCTCTCCGAACATAGGGGCCCCCATGATGAACGCAATCTCACTCGCGTGAGTCGCCCCTAAAATGGTAGAAAACGGCACCAGATAGTTATCAGCCTGCTCATCCCAGTCGTAACGATAAGCATAGAGCTCCGTGTATCCGGCCGATTGCATGGCACTGAGGGGTACATCCACCGCGCTCAACTTCCATCCACGTGATCTCATGTCCGCCCAAAACTCGTACAACGCGGGGGCTTTGACACGTAACTTTGCCGGAAGTAGCTTAGAAAAAGGATAGCTGACATCGATAAAATAACGATTTAAACCGATCCAAAGCGTAATCTCATCTCGGTTAGTGCCCGCCATGACGGGTATATTTTTAGCGTATCGTGGCTCAGCGAGCGCCGCCTGCAACCCCACCTCGGGAATCACCACGCCATCGGCGATGACCGCTGGCTGGATATGGCCCTCACTCAATTCGAAATACGATTTCAATAACGCTGGCGCACTCACACTACGGAGGTTTTCAGCGCTCACCGTCTCGTTATCTAGCCCAAGCGCCTCGACCACCTCCCAGCTGCCCCTCGACACTCTAGGATACTGGCGCTGAGCGTTGTGCGCCTGCGAACGCGTGACACTCCGCACGTGCCCAGACTGGGCAATCGCACGATGGAACAACCCATCAGCCATCGGGGAGGCCAATAAGCTGAATACGTTGCGCCCTCCGGCACTCTCGCCGAATAGCGTTACATTCCCTGCATCTCCGCCAAAGCCAGTGATGTTGCGCTGAGTCCAGCGTAACGCCTCAATAATATCCAGCGTGCCAAAATTGGCGAGCGCGGGGGCATCGAGCTGTGGTCCATTGAGTGCCGGATGACTAAACCATCCCAACGGACCGAGGCGGTAGTTGATGACCACCACCACAACCTGCTGCCTCGCGGCCAGCCGGGCAAAATCATAAGTTCCCTTATGCCCCGTCAGGTTGCTGCCACCATGCACCCAGACCATGACGGGCCAGCGCTCTGACTCTTTTTGGCCACCGGGCGCATAGATATCGAGGTACAGACAGTCCTCGCTGCCGAGATAATCGTCCTTACCCTCGTTCTGACCTGAAGCCTGGCTCTGCGGCTGGGGACACATCACCGGCTCGGCGAATGGCTCAACGACGGCATCGGCGCGCTCAAACGCGACCGGCGCTTGCCAGCGCCGATCACCGTTAGGCGGCAATGCAAACGGGATATCACGGAACACGTGGGCGCCCTCAGGGCCCACCGTGGCAGACACTGTGCCACTCGTGGTGCGTATCGTAGGGTCCGATTCTGCACCATCTGATACAGCGGGGTGGTCCTGAGCCGAGCAGGACAGTAGAACCCCCGCTACGAGGCCATAAACCAATGGGCCGAGCAAAAACGTCTTCATAAGGTGGTAGCCACTGAGAGTCACGGGATCATAGAGAAGTTGGTACGCTCTACCGTAGCAGTCAGACCAGCCCAACCGGCCAGACATTTAAGCCGCCTCGCTAGATCACAACGAAGACGCCCTGCCGTGCGAAGCGCCTCATGTTTCACGCCCCTCGTGCTCCGCCACACTGTGCTCGACCCATGCCATCAGAAGCTTGTAACCCACCGACAACATGACAGCGCCGACGAAAAGGCCGATTAACCCCTCGGCCGCCAGCCCCCCTAACGCCCCGACCAATACAATCGGCATGGGCGTCTCGACACCGCGGCCGAGCAGGATAGGCTTCAACACATTATCCGCCATGCCCGCCAAGAATAAATAAACACTACCCACCACATTGCTGGCTAACGACCCGTCGCCTGCCAACCATAGCCACGCGATCACGGGGATCACCACAAGAGACCCCGGCAATTGCACCACGCCTATCAGCAAAACCGCGAATGCGAGCACACTCGCCCCAGGGATGTCTAAGGCTAAAAAACCGATCCCCAAGGCCAAAGCTTGCAGGAACGCCACCCCTACCACGCCGTTCGACACAGAGCGCACCGTTGCAACTACCAGCGCGTGAAGCTCCTCACCGCGTTCGTGGTCGGCAATCGTCCCCAACACACGACGCATCTGATGCTCCCCTTGGCTCGCGTTACCCATCATAAAACCGGCAAGCACTAACGCCACCAGGAACAGCAACAATGTCAGTACCGTGTTGGCAACGGCACCGAACACCACTTTGCCACCTGCAATGAGCTGCGGCTGCATCTGCTTTACAGCAGAGACAAGGTCTTCATGAGCCCGATCCCATACCTCAAACAAGGCGGGACCGATCACCGGCCACTCGGCCACAGCCGGGTCCGCCACTGGCACCGTAAATTGCTGGTCGGTGAGCAGCAACGCCCACTCATCAGCATGATCCGCGAGGGAAATCCCTAATGTCACTAACGGGACCCCGATGATGAGAAAGCCACACAAAACAAAGACAATCGCCGCTTTGCCCTCGCTCAAACGCAAACGAGCGGCGAGCCACGCGTTCAGCGGATACAGCGACACCGCAAGGATCACAGACCACAGCAACAAAGGTAAAAAAGGTGCGAAGGTCTCAACACAAAACCAAACAATCGCTAGCAACAAAAACAAGCGCACATAGACCTGCATTAGATCCTGCGACAGTAGCTTTCGAATCACACTGAAATCGTCGTTCACGCCATCCTCCTCACCCGTTCCTGCATCACGTCACGTTATCGCCGGCCAGAGCGGTGCGTTGTTAGCGTCCCTTCCATTCGGGCTTTCGCTTCTCGGCAAAGGCAGTAGCACCTTCGATGGCATCTTCACTGCTGAAAACCGATTGGGTAAAGTCGCTTTGCTTAGCGAACGCCTCATCATCGCTCCAGTCGCGGGACGCCTTAATAATCGCCTTGCTGACTTTAACCGCCATAGGACCGTTCTCGGCAATCCGTTGGGCCAACGCTTTGGCGGTTGCCAACGCATCGCCTTGAGGCGTGATGTGATTGATCAAGCCCATCGCCATCG
>CAJWWJ010000176.1 GCA_913048575.1 uncultured Halieaceae bacterium | reverse complement strand
TTGAGCGGGATTTGATTGAGCACAGTCTGCGTTCGCTCGCGGATCAGCTCTGACATTCTCGACAGGCTGGGTGAGGCGACGACGGGGGCCACGGTTTGTCGTTGAATATCATGTTTTGGTTGGTCCATCGCGATGAACATGGGCAATGGAAAGTCTTCGGCCGGATTTTGCAGTGTAATGAAGGGCTCAGAGGAGAAGCGTTGATGGTCGGTATCGATGGCAATGATGTCTTCATATCGTGTTACCGACCAGTAAGGTCCGACCGCTTCGTCCTCTGGGCCACGCGCGATTGAATTCCAGCCATCCTTGCAGTAATGCAGCGGATCTTCGTCTCGTAAGCGTTTAAACACAGCCCACATTGCCTGATTTGGCCAGAGGGTAGGGTCTGAGACATCAAGGTCTGCAAGCGGTGTGTTATAGGCGTAGTCATGGCCTGGACTGAAAATATTGTTGATCGCTTGATTCACTGAGCTGTCCCCTTTGGGCGAATGCAGAAAGCCGCCGTCACTTTTTTTATTCACCGTATCATCTAGTGGAGCGCACCAGTTCTCAAGGTGATTTTGCGTCTGCTTTAGGTCATTTGTGGCCAATTCATGACGGGCTAAGCGTCTGGTCGCCCTGCTAACGGTCTCGCAGGGTTGCCGACCGTGGTCGAGCACGACAAGGGGTTTCGCTGTGAGCGTTCGAGGTGACGCAGTAATGCCCGGCAGAGTGGGGTAATGTGATGGCAATCGATCGAGCGGGGTCCCACTGAGCGGCAAAGCGCTCAGGCAGGGTCGCCAGATAATGTGCACTCTATAGGCCTCCTTGCCGATCAGATTGCCGTTGAGGTGACTGATAACGACGCCGATACCGGTTCGATAGGGGCTACCCACTCAGGAAGTCGATAGTCTCGTGCTGAATTGGTACCTTGAGCGACACGAGTGACCGCGTATAGGTCCTTACTATCCCATAAAAAAAGGGCGCAACACGGTCAATGAGTACTGCATTACAGATTTTGCAAACGACATTTGGGTTTACCCATTTTCGCGAGCCTCAGCAGGCCATTATCGAGGCGGTCGTGTCAGGCAATGATGCGTTCGTATTAATGCCGACAGGCGGCGGTAAGTCGCTGTGTTATCAAATACCGGCGTTGGTCCGTCCGGGTTGTGGCGTGGTGATCTCGCCGCTCATTGCCTTAATGCAAGATCAGGTAACGGCACTACAGCAGCTGGGTATTCGTGCGAGCTTTCTCAATTCCACGCTTGATGCACAGAGCGCGGCGGCAGTAGAGGACGCGTTACTCAACGGAGAACTCGACCTGCTCTATCTTGCGCCCGAGCGGCTGAATCAAACCCGAACGAGCGCACTGTTAGAGAGTGCGACGCTCTCGCTCTTTGCCATCGATGAGGCCCACTGCGTGTCGCAGTGGGGTCACGACTTTCGCTCTGACTATTTACAGTTAGAGCAGCTACAGCAACGTTTTCCCAGCGTGCCGAGAGTGGCGTTAACGGCGACTGCCGATGCGAGAACACAACAGGAAATTATCGACAGATTAGGGCTCGAGCATGCGGCGCAATTTGTCGTGGGGTTTGATCGCCCGAATATTCAGTACCGGATCGGTTTGAAAAATAATCCCCGACAGCAACTATTACGATTTCTGAAAGACGAGCACCCCCAAGACGCAGGCATTGTGTATTGCTTGTCTCGTAAAAAAACCGAGGAGACAGCCCAGTGGCTGACTGAGCAGGGCTTCGATGCGCTGCCGTATCACGCTGGCTTATCGGCAGAAATCCGGGCGGCGCATCAGGCACGCTTTCTGCGCGACGAGAATGTCATTGTGGTTGCCACCATTGCCTTTGGTATGGGAATAGATAAGCCGGATGTGCGCTTTGTGGTGCATCTGGATTTACCAAAGACCGTAGAGTCTTATTATCAAGAGACAGGACGGGCGGGTCGCGATGGTGCGCCGGCGACAGCCTGGATGATTTATGGATTGCAGGATGTCATCAAACTCAGACAGATGATGCAGAGCTCTCAAGGTAGTGAGCAGCATAAGCGACTCGAACAGCATCGTTTAAATGCGATGCTGGGATTATGCGAGATCACCAGCTGCCGACGTCAGTCGCTGTTGCATTACTTTGGCGAAGACTACCCTCAGCCCTGCGGTAATTGCGATAGCTGCCTTGACCCAGCCAAAACCTGGGATGCAACAGAGGCCTGTCGGATGGCGCTCAGTGCGGTGGCGCGAACCGGTGAGCGATTCGGCGTGAACCATTTAATCGACGTCTTGAGGGGTAAAGAGACCGAAAAAATGTGGCAGTTCGAGCACCATCTTTTGCCGACTTTTGGAGTGGGGACTGCTCTCGATAATAACCAATGGCGGTCGGTCTTTCGTCAGCTGGTGGGCAGAAGTTATTTATCGGTCGATATGGAAGGTTACGGCGCACTGAAGCTTCAAGAACAATGCCGACCGTTACTGAGAGGCGAGGTAGCGATCGCGCTGCGGGTAGATCAAAAACAAAAAGTGGTCAAGCGACAAACAAAGACCCCACTGCCCGAAGAGGTGGATGTGGGTCTGTGGGAGGCCTTGAGAGAGTGTCGACGCGAGCAGGCAGAAGAGCAAGGCGTCCCGCCTTACGTTATTTTTCATGACAGCACACTCATTGAGATGTGCACCTTGTTGCCACAAACACATGACGAGTTTGCCAACCTGACCGGCGTCGGCGAGCGAAAACTACTCAAATACGGAGACGCTTTTCTCGTGGCTATTCGCCGAGCTCAGGACGAGGCTGCCACATAACGGTCGAGCACTTCCGCGATCTGTCAGAGCTGACGGTCTGAGAATCATTTCACTCGATGAATGCCCACCTAAGCTCGCATTGGGCCGCGAGTTCCCGTCTTAAGTGAGCTTGTCAGGAAACCCAGGTGCTCGCAGTTCAGTATTGAGCTCGTCCTCGAGTAATTTGACGACAAAGGGCGATTGGGCATCGCCCCCATAGCGCGCTTGTGCGGCTTCGAAGCGCTGTTGAGCGGTTTGTGCGAGCGGCAGTGGCACATCAAATGTTGCGCCGAATTGCTGGGCAAACCCCAAATCTTTGAGCGCGAGATCAAGCGTGAATCCAATATCGTAGCTGCCATTGAGGATCAATTGTCCTTCAGTTTCATGAACAAAAGAGTTGCCTGACGACGCAGCGATGGCCTGCCATGCGGTCGTAAGGTCGAGGCCGCCGCGCGCAGCGAGCATCATGGCTTCACCACCGGCGGCAAGATGCACGAAGGCGAGCATATTCGTAATGACTTTAATCAGCGATGCCGTGCCGACCGCTCCCATGTGGAATACTTTTTTGCCCATAGCCTGCATTGCAGGTTCGTGAAGTGCGATCAGTGTCTCACTGCCACCGGCCAAGAGCGTCAATTCGCCTCGCGCCGCCAGATGCACGCCGCCGGTGACGGGCAATTCTAAAAACCCGACCCCATGGGCCTCGGCTCGCGCAGCAGAGCGAATGATATCGTCTTGTCCCACTGTCGACATTTCGATCAAGCTCGCGCCTCTTGTCATATGAGCCAAGATGTCATCCTGTACCGCGGACGAGGCGGGTGGAGAAGGCAAACACGTGATGACATGCTCGACTCGCTGGGCGAGATCGACGCAACTTTCGGCTGGGTCTGCTCCAGCACTGACGAGTGTTTCCATTGCTGTGCGATCGAGATCAAACACGGTGAGTTCAAAGCCTGCATCAAGTAAGCGAACCGCTAGCTGGCCCCCTAAGTTGCCTAATCCGATGAATCCGTAGTGCATGCGTCAGTCCTCTTTCATCACTCACTGAGAAAGTGTATCGCGTTACAGCCTTTGCACTAGCGATAACACCCACCGATAGTGTGCATGAGTTCGGCATCAGGCCGACACGTTGGCACTTCCCTACCGTTGGCGCCTTGCTTGGGCTGGGTTTGCTCCCGTTACCGGATGACGTTAGTTACCATCACTATAGCCTCA
>CAJWWJ010000175.1 GCA_913048575.1 uncultured Halieaceae bacterium | reverse complement strand
CCGGTGTATAGAATGAATGGCCTTTTAATAGCGAGGCGCTCCAGCATCCCCGCGCAAACTTCCTCGTTGATGTCGAGTCGCTGGAAGTGTAAGTCGGCCGCAGATGACTTGCTAACGATTCGCTCCTCTTCAAGGCTCAACAAGTCAGCCGCCTCGGCACGAGAAAAGTCTGAGATGGCGAGATTGATCGCCGCTTTCCTCAAGCAATCCACCTTTTGCATGTAGAACTGCTCATAGCGCGGATTTTCACTCAGATACTCTTCTCGGTTCAGCAACGGAATTAAATCGTAGAGTGTTACCGATACATTAGAGCGCTGATCATATGCACCTATGCTGGTCACAGCATCTCCCACATACCCCTCAAACAAACTGGTTACATGCACGACATCTGGTGCCAGTTGCTCAATGAAGGCCTCCCGTAAAATTTCGGCAGCTCCATACCTCAAGGCATTATTGGGGTGAATGAGCTGCACAGGACTAGGGGCTGTCCATATATGAATATGCGCTAGGGGCAACAGGTCTTTAAAAGCCTCTTTCATAGGGTCGATCGAATCATCCAGCAGTCCGTTGAGCACCAAGTGGACTTCGTGGTCACCGCTCTGCTCCACCACCGCGCGAGCAAAGGCGAGCGTATATCGACCAATTCCTCGCAACCTGCTCTGTGTTTGTGCCCCCTGCATGTCTAAAACTATTCGCATCTTCAAGTGCCGGGAGCTCTGTCTCGAGCGGCCTTTAGCTGACCAAAAATGGCCTTCACAGGGGGCGAAGCAGCTTCCAACTTTTGCTCGAACTTTTTTTCGGGCAAAGTCCGATTCGAAACCTGAGATGGTAATCTCTCAGCATAGACGCCCAAAAGAAATTGGTGTAGCCGAGGCCATTTTGCGATGACATTGTGCAAGCGAATCGCCAAACCGGGATATCTTAAGGTGGCGTGAACCGCTAGCGAGAGTATTGGTTTTATAGCGCGCGAGTATAAAATAAAAAATATTGATCTCATTTTCTCAGGAACCTTGAACTTCCTAGATGGCAGGCTGAGCGCATCGGCAACACGCCGAGGCGCTTGATTTTTTCACTATATTATTTTCTCGCTTGGTTACCTAGTCGAGATCTTTCACATCCACCACTGCCATCTTTCAGCGGTTTGCGGTCTCATGGATTGCATTTGCGGAGACAGAGAGGCTATAACAATTCGCGGGCAAAACGGGAAGGCAACAGGCGGCACTAAAACCCACTTCCACCGTAGTCTCCAAGAAAGTGGCAATGACTATACGTGCAATTTAAAAGGCCGCCACTCAACTCAGGCCTGCGATGCCGAGAGCGCTGCATACTGCGCCAGCACCTCGCCCGGGTCGCCATCAGCCATCATGGTACCGCCCTCAAGCAACACGGCTCGCCTGCACAGCCGCTTCACCTGCTGCTCGCCATGAGTCACCAGTACCATCGCTCGCTCCTCGGTGAGCTCCTTCTCCAACGCCTCGCGCGCCTTTTCCCTAAAAAACGTATCGCCGACGCTAAGTGTTTCGTCTATTAATATGACTTGCGATCGGTTCATTAACGCAGATCCAAATCCCAGACGCGCCCGCATGCCAACGGAGTAGGTGCGAACAGGCTCATCGAAAAATGCGCCGATCTCACAAAAGGCGGCGATTCGTTCCACGCTGGCTTTGGCCTCTTTGCGAGACAATCCCAGCAACAAACACGAGAGCAGCGCATTATCCCGGCCCGTCAGATCCGGCCTGAATCCCAGCCCCAAACTCAGCATCGACACGGATACGCCCGGTGCCCAGTGCACATTACCAGCACTCGGTGCAAAAATGCGGGCCATTACACGCAATAAAGTCGACTTCCCCGACCCATTTCGACCAATCAGCGCAATGCGTTCGCCCGCACTAATGCTCAAGTTAATACCACCAAATACCGGGTACTCAGGGTTTGATTTGGTGACGAACCGCATGCAAACCGCCTCGAGAGCAACCAGGGCAGTCATCGGCTAACTACCTTTCGGGCAACCCAGAATTGCAGGTGGTGGTAGGCAAACAAGGCCAGGAATAACAGCAAGAGAGTTTCCGCCAAGACCCACCCCAATTTACCAACATTGGGCGAGGCACCAAGCATCAACACTTGGCGATAAGCATCAATCAGCGTGGCTAGCGGATTGAGGACCATCAGCCAGTGACGTAACCTCTCGTCGGTGATCGCATTGAGATCCCAGAAAACGCCCGACATGAATAGCAAAAAAACGGTCGCCAACTGAATTAAGAGACGAAAATCAAGTCGCACACAAACCAGTAAAGCAGCGAGCAATCCGACCCCGATAGTCAGAAGCGCCTGAACGAGAATCAGCGGGATCAGCCACCACCAGGCGGCGTTCACAGCGTAGCCATTGAAGACGAGAAAAATCAGTAGGAAACCAAACACCACAAACTGCCGATAAAAACCCTGCTGGATGACCGCGAGCGGGGGAATCTCCTTGCGTAGATTAAGCTGTGCCATTAACCCTTTGCTGCCATCGAGGCTATTGGCGGCCTGATTAATACTTTTGGAGAACCAGATAAAGGTAAGCTTGCCAACCATCAGAAAATAGAGGAAATCGGGTTGGCGATTCTGAAGCAACTTCTCAAAGACAATGTAGAACACGGCCACATACAGCAGGGGCTCCAATATCCACCAGAAATAGCCCAGTAAATATTGTTGTGCCTCCCCTTTGAGATGAAAGCGCGCGAGCGTGTCGACAAGTGTGATGATCTGGCTAAATGTCAAAACGGACTCTCGGGTTTTCATGATGACTGACTGCGGGCTACCGCAAATTAGCGAAATGAAGCCCTCTATATTTGGATAATATCATGACACGGTTCTGCCTCCGGTGACGTAATGAAACACCAACCCCGCAAACGATTTGGTCAAAATTTCCTGCGCGACGAGGGTGTGATTGACGCCATTGCTCATGCTGTGGCGCCCGCGGCTTCTGATCATATCGTCGAGATCGGACCCGGCGAGGGGGCGCTTACCAGCGCCATGATTGGGAGTGGCTGTCGGCTGGACGCCATTGAGCTGGATCGAGACCTGAACGCTGGATTGCTGGCAGCGTTTAGCATCCACTCGGGCTTTACGTTACATAGTGGCGACGCACTGCGCTTCCACTTTGAAAGATTGGTGCGAGACGGTTACCCCCTTCGCATTGTGGGCAACCTGCCTTACAACATCTCCACACCATTGATCATACGGTTACTTGAATATAAGCGGGTCATTCAGGATATGCACTTTATGTTGCAACTGGAGGTGGTGGAGCGCCTCGCGGCGGCACCAGGCAGCAAGCTGTGGGGCCGACTCGGGGTATTGACACAATACCACTGCGAAGTGGAAGCCTTGTTTCAGGTGCCGCCGGAGGCCTTTTACCCCGTTCCTAAGGTCCAATCTGCGGTAGTCAGATTGACACCCCACAAGACACCACGATGGCCTGAAGTCGACGAGACCGCGCTGGGGCGATGCGTGGCGCTGTGTTTTGCCCAGCGGCGCAAGACACTCCGCAACAATCTCAAAGGGCATATCGATGACGAGGCGCTGTTGCAACTGGGCATCGACCCGGGCGCACGCGCCGAAACACTGACGATTGATCAATTCATCGCGCTGGTCCATCTGATACCCCCACCTTCGTAGCAAGGCTAGGAGATCGAGCAACGCGCCCAAGACGCCAAAGATTTGCATACCCGAACACCCTGATAGCCCACTGCAAAAATCGAATACTGAGCATCGTTATCACCGATGATCCGCGCCGCACTTCACCCCACGTCGAAAGCTCCTTACACTTACCCTGCAAATATCTGACGGAGCTTTTTGTGGCTACCTATGTCGTTGGCGACATCCAGGGATGCTTTGAGCCATTCAAGGCATTACTCGACAAGCTCAAATTCAAGCCTGACAGTGATCGGCTCTGGAGTGTGGGCGACCTAGTCAATCGCGGACCGGGTAATCTAGAAACATTGCGCTGGTTCTACGCCCAC
>CAJWWJ010000174.1 GCA_913048575.1 uncultured Halieaceae bacterium | reverse complement strand
GTGCATTGCTGCTCACCACCGAGAGCGATATTTTTTATTTTACGGGCTTTTTGAGTCAATTTTGGCAAAGCCCTACACGCCCTTGGTTCGTTGTTATCCCCGCCGCTGGCTCGCCCATTGCGGTCATTCCCGAAATCGGTGTCAATGCGATGAAGAGCGAGTTCATGACCGATATCCGAAGCTGGGCGTCTCCCCATGCCACCGATGATGGAGTCTCTTTATTGGCGGAAACCGTGCTGGAGGTGTTGGCTCAATCTCAGTCGTGCACGTTGGGGCTGAACAAAGGCCGCGAGACACAGATCCGGATGCCCATGAATGACTTTGAGTCCCTCATGGATCGACTCAGGGGGAGTGTGGCTGACTTGTGCGTGCTAGATGCGACACCTGCGGTTCAGGCTGTGCGAATGCTGAAGTCCGAGGCAGAGATCGACAAGATTCGATATGTCGCCGAGTGCGTATCAGACGTCTTCGACCGTTTATTCACTTTTGCGGAGGTCGGTATGAGTGACGCTGACCTGTTTAGGCGCTTTACGATCGAGTGCCTACACGCCGGTGTCGATACGGTGTCTTACCTAGTGGGCGGCGCCGGGCAACATGGCTACGACGATATTATTTCGCCTCCTGCAGGGCGCCGGCTGAGCACTGAGGATGTGTTGATCTTTGATACGGGTTGCACTTTCGACGGTTATTTTTGCGATTTTGATCGCAATTATGGTTTTGGCGAGGTAAATGATCTGGCCAAGAAGGCGCATCACTCCGTTTGGCAGGCCACTGAAGCTGGGCTCAAGGCGGCAGTGCCCGGTAATACCTGCGCTGAAGTATTCGGCGCCATGCATGAAGTCCTCATAAATGCGGGTGCGATGGGCGAAACGGTGGGGCGTTACGGGCATGGATTAGGGATTCAATTGACCGAGCCGCCCTCGTTCACACCCTGGGAGAACACGATTTTGCGCGAAGGCATGGTGATGACGCTGGAGCCCGGTATGGTTTATGCCCCAGGCAAAATGACGGTGCACGAGGAAAATATTGTGATTCGTCACGACGGCCCCGAGCTGTTATCGCGCCGAGCGCCACCTGAATTACCGGTCAAGGTGTGATGACGCAAACGCCAGCGAGCACTGCGACGAGAAAAGTACTGCCCAAGCATGCGCGGGTCGTGATCATCGGCGGCGGCATCTTGGGTTGTTCCGTTGCGTATCACCTCGGCAAGTTGGGTTGGCGCGATATTGTCTTGCTGGAGCAGGGGCAGCTGACCTGCGGTACCACCTGGCACGCCGCTGGGCTGGTGGGGCAGCTCCACGGCAGTCACGCCAGCACGGAATTTGCGAAGTACACCGTCGAGTTGCTTAACACCATTGAGGCTGAGACAGGCCAGGATCCGGGCTATCGAGAATCAGGTTCTATTTCTATTGCTACGAATCCGGAACGTTTGGCTGAGCTGAAAAGAAAAGCAGACTTTGCCTCGCTCTTTGGTATCGAGGCACATTATTTATCGCCTCAAGAAATAGAGCGCTACTGGCCGTTAATGAATCCAGAGGGGGTGTTGGGTGGCATATTAATGCCCAGAGACGGATCCGCTAACCCGATCGACCTAACCATGGCGCTGGCGAAAGGGGCACGTCAGCATCAGGCGCAGTTATTGGAAGGGGTTCAGGTTCAGCAAGTACTGGTTGAGGGTGCGAGAGCAATCGGGGTTGCCACTGATCAGGGCACCATTACGGCAGAAGTGGTCGTAAATTGCGGCGGCATGTGGGCGCGCGCATTGGGGCAGCAGCATGGTGTGGGGGTTCCACTGCACGCCTGCGAGCACTATTACTTGGTGACAGAGCCCATCGACGCCTTGCCCCGTGATTTGCCAGTGCTCCGTTCTTATTGTGACGGCACGTATTTTAAGGAGGATGCGGGCAAACTGTTGTTTGGATTTGCTCATCATCACGCCAAGCCGTGGGCTACTGCCGGCATACCTGAGCCGTTTTCGTTTGAATCGTTGCCCTTCATTGAAGACGATGTCATGGACGTGATCGAGATGGCGATGAAGCGAGTGCCATTGCTGGAGCAAGTTGGTATTCGCACCTTTTTTAATGGGCCCGAAAGCTATTCTTACGATGGCCAGTTCACACTGGGCACGGCTCCCGATTTGAGCAATTACTTTATGCTAGCGGGGCTGAACTCTACGGGGATACAAACCGGGCCCGGTGCAGGTAGGGCGTTGGCAGAATGGATTGTTAATGGCTATCCGACCCTCGATCTCAGTGGTATGGACCCGGCTCGTTGTGAGCCATTTCAGGCCCGAGATCAGTACTTACAAGCGCGATGTCCAGAGACGTTGGTGCGAACCTACGCAATGCATTGGCCGAATTATCAGCGGGAAACAGCAAGAAATATTAGGCGTTCACCTTTTTACCATAGCTTGAGAGAGCAGGGCGCCTGCTTTACTGAGACACAGGGCTGGGAGCGTCCAGGTTGGTATGCACCCGAGGGTGTAGCGCCACAGTATGAGTACAGTTTTGGTCGCCAAAACTGGTTTGAGTATGCCCTCGAGGAGCAGCTCGCTGCGAGAGAGAGAGTGGCTATTGTCGACTACTCAATGCTGGGCAAGATCAGTGTGGAGGGATCGGGAGCCGAGGCCTTTCTGCAAAGGGTGTGCACGAATAACGTCGCGATGTCTTGTGGTCGTATTTCCTACACGCTCTTGCTCAACGAGCGAGGCGG
The DNA here is from genome assembly GCA_913048575.1 of uncultured Halieaceae bacterium. Classification (GTDB taxonomy): domain Bacteria; phylum Pseudomonadota; class Gammaproteobacteria; order Pseudomonadales; family Halieaceae; genus Luminiphilus. The sequence goes on along the minus strand of CAJWWJ010000174.1, from coordinate 1,306 downwards.
TATTGAGAGCGATGTGACGGTCGCGCGTTACGCCAATGACCGCTACATGGTGATGAGCTCGATTGCGCGCACCCGAAGGGACTATTTATGGTTGGCGTCTCTTATTGAGCCTGACGAACAGGTCAGGCTCCGCGACGAGACAGCATCGTTGGGTGTGCTGGGTGTGATGGGTCCACAAAGCCGAGCGCTCATGGCGGCCGTGACTGAGTTGGATGTCTCGAATGAGGCCTTTCCGTTCAATCGCTTTTACGACTGCCATATTGGTCACGCTAAGGTCACGGCACAGCGCTTGTCGTACTCGGGTGAGTTGGGCTGGGAAATAATGGTGACCCCAGATTTTGCTGAACACGTTTTGGATCGCTTGCTGTCGGCGGGAGCGCCTTTGGGTGTCAAGCTGCTGGGTTCAGAGGCGCTCAATGCCTTGCGAATAGAAAAAGGGTTTCTGCATTGGGGGCATGACATGGCCTACACAGAATCGCCCCATCAAGTCGGTCTGGACTTTACCTGCAAGACCGACAAGTCCCCTGCGTTCATTGGCCGAGAGGCCTACTTGCGACGTAAAGCAGAGGCGAGCGGCCCGTATCTTTGCGCGGTGAAACTGAAGGACTCGGCGCCCTTGATGCACCACAATGAGCCGGTGCTTCGGGATGGCCAGGTAGTGGGTTATGTCACCTCAGGGGCCTTTTCTGCGCACTTTCATTGTGCGGTGGGCTTGTGTTTCATCGATTTGCCTGCCGGTGCACAAGGCAAAGCGGCGATCGCGTCAGGGGAGTATACGGTCATGATCGAGGGCGTACCGATAGCGGCCGAAGTGAGTATGCAGTCGTTTTACGATCCCCTTAATGAACGGATGCTGTCCTGATCAATCCCGCGTCGCGACAACGAGTATTGTGCATCACACCGCATTGACAGGGCGAGTGAGGTCGGCATCTGATAGGGCAGACATCCAGTGTGTTGCCAATGGATGTGCCTCACTTGTTATGCTCGTCGCAGACATTAAATGAAGAGTGGATCCGTTATGCGCCAATTTATTGATTTGTCCATTTACTTGGAAAACGACGTGCTGAGCGATCCGCCGGCGATGAAGCCGAATATCGACTACATCCGTCACGATGTGGGTGCGGAGCAAATGGCTTCGTTCTTTCCGGGTTTGGACAGTTCGGCATTACCCGACGGCGAGGGCTGGGCCATCGAATTTGTTCAATTGTGTACGCATAATGGTACCCATCTCGATGCGCCGTATCATTTTCATCCCACCATGAACGAGCACACTGGGGGTAAAGAGCGCGCTATTACCATTGATGAG
>CAJWWJ010000173.1 GCA_913048575.1 uncultured Halieaceae bacterium | reverse complement strand
ACATTTCCTTGGCAAAGGCGTTATTAGCAACGAGCAAATCGGCGTCGCCTTTTCCTTCCTTGTAGACACAATCCGAAAACTCCGTCACGTGATTGCCCAGCGTCCAATCGTCAGCAGGGAAGAGATCCCAGGCGCCCCACTCGCTGTGTGAGCACTGTTCGAGAAACTTGTTCGACTCCACGTAAAGCGCGGCACCAAATTCGGCGCGCTTATCCATATCGGCACCGTAGTCTGAATAGTTTTCCCAATAGCCCAGCCACGTAAACTCTGTGGGGTACTCGCCGTCAGAAAATTCAGGCCACATCAACTGCCCAACGTGATTTTGAAAAGCATCGTGTTCTTCAGCCCAAGCATTAACTGCAGCGGCGTGTTTAATCGATTGTTTATAACCGTCTACACCCTCTTTGAAACTACAACCGTAAATTTCGACGGGGCTACCCATGCTCCATTCAAGCTCGTCAGAGGCATGGTTGTCGGCGAAAGCCAAAGGTGACGCGGCAATAAAAGCCGCAGCTATCAGTGATTGCGTGTTCATAAAAAACACTCCTAAGTAAGTGAGAGCAGCGCCGCACCCATAACCCACACGGCGATGCCCCCAGCAAGAGATGTTGTCTCAGGGTCTGTAAAGGACCGTCTCGGTATTGAGCTGCTCTCCGTTACAGTCTGCATAGTTCTGGTAGTACTCACGCAGGCCACGCCAGCCGCCACTCGCTTCCATCTTCCGTCTGCTCATAAACGACTCGAGGTCTGGGTATATGGTCAAGTGAGCGAAATCTCCGGGGCTATCCGCACCGCCTGTGTGAGGAAATACCATCACCCAGCCGATGATGCCATTGGGGTCGGCACTGATTTCTTCCACGTATTCGGCGTGCTTCTGCGACATTTGTTCAAAGCCGACTTTGGCGGTACACCAGTTCCAGGCGACATAACGCTCGTCGTCGCTCTCGAGTGCCTCTTTGTTGGCGTAAAGCACTTGCGCGTGCGCCTGCTTCACGTGACACACCGCCAGAGACTGCCAGCGCTGATTAAGTGCCATGCCGTCTTGAGACGTTAGCCAGAGATCCCAGGACTTTCCCCAGCGCTCGTAGTCGCTGGCCAGTAATTCGACAAAGTCATAAGGCCATGGGCGCTGCAGATTTTGATGCGAAAATAGTGGGAACTGACGCACAAAGACCGGGTCAACATCGTTCGCTTTAGCCCAGTCGAAATAGTCCTCAACCATGGCGTGATAATCATCGATAGTCACATCAGGATTCAGCTTGCAGAGGTTCGCCTGCAGGTTGATGGGTTGTTGTACATTCATGCCATTTAGCATGTGGTCGTCTGCAAGAACCGCAGGTGCGGCAAAAATCGCCAGCAACATGGATATCAACCATGTGATTTTCAAAGTCTTCATGTTATTTCCCTTGGTGGTTTATATATGCTGTTTCTCCGATGTGCTCGGGTACTCCTACACCAGACTTATACAACGAACTTATTCAAACTAAGGTGTCTCGGTGCGAATCTTTTCTGATGCCAACCGTTGCAAAAATGCAACGGTTGGCGGAGTGTGTTGCTAAGTGGGTGTGCGGGCTGGGCGAATAAGAAAATAAAAAGCCCCACCGGCTGCCACGATCGCGGCCGAGATCAGCGCTTCTATTGGGCGCTGAATCACCACGTAGACGAGGGTCCAGCCTGTAATACCGAGGAAGATAAGCGGCGTGACAGGGTAAAACGACACGCGAAACGGGCGGGTGATGTCAGGGCGCTGCCAACGCAACACGAAGAGTCCGAGGACCGTAGCGAAGGTATTCAGTGCCATGGTGGCTCCGGAGAAGATCAGAATCTGTTCGAAGGAAGCGGTCCAGAGAAATAGCAACGCCGTCCCGGATTGCACCAGGATGGCGGTTACTGGGATGCCGTCTTGATTCGCTTCGGCAAGTTTTGAAAATCGCGGATAGTCCTGCCCGATACGATGGAGTACGCGCGGACCGGCCAGAATCATGGCGCTGATAGTTGAAATCAGCAGCAGCGCCAACAACACCCCCATCAGCGTGCCGAGCGCAGAGCCGAACGCAAACTCGGCTGCGATGACTCCGATTTCGACTTTGCCTACCATGGCTTCCATCGGGGCCACCGATAAAAAGACAAAGTTCAGCAGGCAGTAAAGCGCGGCAACTACGGCAGTACTGATGCCCAGCACCCAAGGCAAGCTGCGCTGTGGAGAGGCGAGCTCTCCGCTAATATAGGTCGCGGCGTTCCAACCCGAATAGGCGTAGTTCACATAGATGAGCGATACGGCAAACGCGCCGCTACCCATCGTTCCGATGGCCGCACCATCCCAGCTAAACCGGGCCTGACTTTCTACCGGACTGAAAGCCAATGCAGCCACGGAAAAGCCCGCAATAAGCAACAGTTTCAGCACGGTTAACCCGATTTGTGCGCCACCACTATTGCGATGCGAACTGCAATGAGCAGCAGTCAGGGCGACGATGGCCACGGTAGCCAACCACACAGGATCGATATCGAGTCCGCTTGAATTCAGATAGCTGCCGAATGTGAGCGCGGCCAGCGCAGTCGGTGCTGCAAACCCCACGGTCGCCGAGACCCAGCCTGAAATGAAGCCGGCACAGGGATGGTAGATCTCGGTTAGAAAGTGGTACTCGCCGCCGGAGCGGGGCAGGGCTGCGCCCAGCTCGGCATAACTCAGGGCGCCACAAAGAGCCGAGAGCCCGCCGATGACCCAGAGCATCATGATGACAGGCGCGGATTGAATGTCGACCAACTGAAAACCGAGGCTCGTGAACACTCCGGTACCGATCATATTGGCAATGACAACAGCGGCGGCAACTCTGGGAGGGTAGTGTGACAGCCTGCGGTTCCTCGTGCGGCTGGAGCCGCATCACAGCGTGGGGTTAATTACAGTATTGCGCCAATGAGCCAAAAAGTCCCCATGCCGGCGATCAGCGCGAGGATGTGATTGCCTGTCGTTTTGGCAGCCACGGCCGTGCAGATGAGCCCCATCAGTTCTGGCAGTCCGGCGGCCAGTGAGCCCTCCGGGGTCGTCAGCATCGACACGACTAACGCGGCCATCACTGTCGGCGCCACATATTCCAGCGCACGCAATAACAGCGGAGGGAAGGAGTAGCGAGCGAGCGCAAAGATGAAGAATGCCCGCATGACATAGGAGCCTATCCCCGTCAGTATGATGGCCAAGGCAATCACGATTGACGGTGCCTTTGCAGCAGCAACATGACGACGACGCTCGAGATGACTGCGATCAGAATACCGGTCCGATTGGGGAGTGAAGCCAACAGGTAGGTAAGCCCCATCGCCAATGCGGCGGCCGCTAATTTGTCGCGGCGATCACTCGAAGCCATCATTAGGCTGACAAACAGCACCGGTGCGGCAAACTCAACACCCCATTCGGCGGGTATGGCGGGCCCCATAACGACCCCGAGAGCGGTGCAAATCATCCACAGGGACCAAAAAGTGAACCCGGCGGCGAGGAAATAGCGCCTGAACGCGACCGGCTCATCAATGGGCTTGATCTGGCTCAGGACAAAGACTTGGTCGATCAGCACATAAGACCCTACCCAGCGGAACCAGCTGGGCTGATTTTGAAATCGGGGTGCCAGCGCGACCGAGTAGAGCATGTGCCGTGCACCGACAATGAGTGCCGCGCTGACCGCAGCAGCGACCGATGCGCCCTCACCAATCAGAGTAAATAGCGTGACTTGAATCGCCCCGCCAAAAATAATCGGCGAGGAGGACCAGCCCAGCCACTGGGGGATGCCGGCATTGGCCACCACCACACCAAAAACGAAGGCGAAGGGTAGCGCGGGAATAAAGAGGGGCAGCGCGTCGAGTGAACCGCGCAGCGCGGGTGAGTCGGGGGTGTGGTTCATGAAAGCCCTCTGAATCAAAGCCCTTTAAGTGATGCTCGGCTCAGCCAGGCTGCGAGCCAGTCCTGAGGAAAAAGCGCAACGGCCCTATCGAGGGCCGGTACGACGGTATGTCAGGAGGAATCAGTCCTCAAAGTCGGTGCTTTGCGTGCGGTGAGTGCC
>CAJWWJ010000172.1 GCA_913048575.1 uncultured Halieaceae bacterium | reverse complement strand
CTCGCTACGGGGCATCAGAGGGCAATCTATTCCCAGGCGCCACTTTGGAAGATAGGGCACTCTATGAGCAGGCGCATAGGCTGGCTAAACGGTATGGTCCGGCGGCGGATGCGCTCCTGCAGATGCAATCTCGGTTTGATCGATTTTTTCTGGGTTCGTTTACCGGTGGAATAGCCTTTGTCGCTGTCATGCTGACCCTATTCCAGTCGATCTTCACCTGGTCGGCGCCAATGATGGATGCGGTCGAATCTGGGGTGGCATCGGTTGGCAGTTGGCTATTGCCCTCCATCGCTGAAGGCATTGCCCGCGACTTTATGGCGGACGCGATATTTAGCGGTATTGGCGCCTTTTTGGTATTCGTGCCGCAGATCTTTGTGCTCACCTTCATCATTGGCTTGATGGAGGATTCAGGATATCTCGCTCGTGCGGCGTTGATTTGCCATAGGCCTTTGCGGTTTTTTGGCCTGAGTGGCAAAAGCTTTATCCCCATGCTGTCGGGAGTGGCTTGTGCCATCCCCGCCATTTACGCAGCGCGGTCAATCGAGTCGTCACGGGCTCGTTTGCTGACGTACCTCGCGATTCCGCTCATGCCTTGCTCTGCTCGACTGCCGGTCTACACGCTGCTGATTGCTATTTTTATTCCGCGAGACACGATCTTGTGGGGGCTCGTGGGCTGGCAGGGATTGACGCTTTTTGCCATGTACAGTTTCGGTTTGGCAGCAGGGCTACTGGTTGCTGGCGTCGTCAATCGATTCGCAAGGTTAGAGCGGCATCAGCCGTTTTTGCTGGAGTTACCCGCCTATCGAATGCCGGCGCTGATGCCCATTATCAGAAGGTCGGTGCAGCGCGCGCAGCATTTTGTGACGAGAGCGGGTTTGGTCATTTTGAGCGTGACGGTGGTGGTTTGGATACTGGGCTATTTTCCGAATCACGGCGCTGATCTGGGTGCGTCATGGTTGGGGGTTATGGGTCGCTGGATCGAGCCGATTTTCCTACCACTGGGTCTCGATTGGCGCTATGGAGTGGCGATTGTCAGCTCCTTCCTCGCCCGAGAGGTCTTTATCGGCACGCTGGGTACCATCATGGGGATTGAGGGTGCTGCGGACAATATTGTTCCGTTGGTGGAGCAGATTCAGGCAAACGCCTTACCACTGGGTTCAGGCTTGGCGCTGCTCGTCTTCTTCGCGATCGCCTTGCAGTGTGTTTCGACGGTGGCCATTTTGGCCAAGGAGACGCATTCATGGTCATTGGCTGGACGCATGGTGATTGCTTACTTACTGTTTGCCTGGCTGGCAGCTTGGGCTACGTTTCAAGCTGCCGCAATACTGTCGTAGCGCGGTAGGTCGGGGATGCGGAACACGTTGCAGTGATGATCCACTCTGAGGCGACGGCTCTCGGCGGGGCTGGCTAAACACCGCCGCCGTCAGCGGCTTCTCTGGAGGTTGGATTTTCGTGGGTCGGCGGAGGGATTGTGTCTGATCAGGGTGGCGATGTTGCCGATACGCTGTACCAAGTGCGCACCACTTTGCTCGCACAAAGCAGCGATCACGACTTCACGCTCAGTGCGTTCGCCGACCGAGACTTTGACCTTAATCAATTCATGGTCGGTGAGCGCTCGATTCACCTCTTCCAATACCGAAGGAGACAGGCCTTTACTGGCGACCGTGACAATCGGGCGCAGTGAATGTGCCTGCGCTCTAAATTGTCGAAGTTCTTTACTGGAGGGCATGATCTTTACCTGCGTGGCAGAATGTCGCTGTAGACTCTCATTAGACGCTAGTGTAACCCCTTGCAGGGTTTGATTGTGGACTGGGACGAGGTAGGTGTGGCGAAAAAGAAATCTTCAAGTCGAGCCTGGCTCAAAGAGCATCACGACGACATCTATGTTCAGCAGGCGCAAAAAGAAGGCTACCGGTCTCGTGCGGTCTATAAACTGATGGAGATCAATCAGCGTGACCAGATTATGCGACCAGGCATGTTCGTACTTGATCTCGGCAGCGCGCCTGGCGGGTGGTCTCAGGTCGCAGGACGGTTGGTGGGTGCTCGAGGACGCGTGATAGCTAGCGATATTTTGCCGATGGACCAATTAGAAGATGTCACGTTTATCCAAGGTGACTTTACGGAAGAAGCAACCTATGACCAGATTGTGACGGCACTCGCAGGTAATCCGCTCGATGCTGTGCTCTCCGATTTAGCGCCCAATATGAGTGGTTTGCCTGAGGTTGATCAGCCCCGTGCCATGTATTTGGTGGAGTTGGCGACCGAGTTGGCGATCGGAACGCTCTCTCCAGGAGGGTCGTTTGTCACAAAAGTTTTTCAGGGCGAGGGCTTCGAAGCATGGCATCGCGAGATCCGTAGTCACTTTCAGCGCGTAGTCACTCGTAAGCCCAGTGCGTCGCGACCGCGGTCTCGAGAGGTTTATATCGTAGCGACAGGCTTTAAGGCGCCGTAGCCTCAGAAAAGCCGTTCTGCGCGACCTGGCCAGAAAAGACCCCCGTGACAGCGGGTCGACTTGAAATTGGGTCTATTGGGCCCAATAACTACCAGAATAGGCGCTGAATTCGCTTCTTTAGGGGTTTCCGTGAGAGGCGCTATACTATCGGGCCAATGCGATCGTCGCAGGCTTTAGACCGAGAGGAAGAGTTGTGAACAATATGGCTAAGAACTTATTGCTGTGGCTATTAATCGCTGCGGTGTTGCTTTCGGTATTTAACAATTTCAACCTGCGCACCAGTACAGAGCAGGTTGGTTACTCTGCCTTCATCAGTGAAGTGCAATCGGATCGGCTTTCCAAGGTGGTTGTCGATGGGTTAACCATTAGCGCTCAGCGCAAGGATGGCTCAACGTTTGAGACCGTCCGGCCGATGGTTGAAGACCCCAAGCTGATGGACGATTTGTTGTCTCACAATATAACTGTTGAGGGCAAAAAGCCCGAGCAGCAGTCGGTTTGGACGCAGTTGCTCATCGCCAGTTTCCCGATTCTGTTGATCATTGCTGTCTTCATGTTCTTTATGCGCCAGATGCAAGGTGGTGGAGGCGGCCGGGGTGGGCCAATGAGCTTTGGTAAAAGCAAGGCAAAGCTCTTAGGTGAGGATCAAATCACGACGACCTTTGCGGATGTTGCGGGCGTCGAGGAAGCTAAGGAAGACGTGCAGGAGCTTGTCGAGTTTCTGCGTGACCCAGGTCGATTTCAGAAGCTGGGTGGCAGGATTCCACGAGGTGTGTTGATGGTGGGCCAACCGGGAACGGGTAAGACCTTGTTGGCAAAGGCCATTGCTGGTGAGGCGAAGGTGCCCTTTTTCTCGATTTCTGGTTCTGACTTTGTCGAGATGTTCGTTGGTGTGGGCGCCTCTCGAGTGCGCGACATGTTTGAGCAAGCCAAGAAGCAGTCACCTTGCATTATTTTTATCGACGAAATCGACGCGGTTGGACGCCATCGCGGCGCGGGTCTGGGGGGCGGTCACGATGAGCGCGAACAGACCCTGAACCAACTCTTAGTGGAGATGGATGGTTTTGAGATGAACGATGGCGTGATCGTCATCGCGGCAACCAACCGGCCAGATGTGCTTGACCCTGCGCTGTTGAGACCTGGTCGCTTTGATCGCCAAGTAGTAGTTGGGTTGCCCGACATTCGCGGGCGAGAGCAGATTCTGAAGGTGCACATGCGAAAGGTACCGTTATCTGAGGATGTCGATTCGTCCAAGATTGCGCGCGGTACCCCAGGGTTTTCTGGCGCTGACCTCGCTAATTTAGTGAATGAGGCGGCGCTGTTTGCCGCTCGGGGTGGGCTGCGACTGGTGGGAATGAATCAGTTTGAGCTGGCGAAAGACAAAATCATGATGGGCGCCGAGCGGCGGTCGATGGTGATGTCTGAATCTGAAAAGCGCAACACCGCTTTTCACGAGGCAGGCCACGCCATTGTTGGCAGACTCATGCCTGAGCACGATCCGGTCTACAAGGTATCGATTATCCCGAGAGGTAGGGCGTTGGGTGTGACCATGTTCCTGCCCGAGGAAGATCGCTATAGCCACAGTCGTCGCCATATCATCTCGCAGATTACGAGTTTGTTTGGTGGGCGCGTAGCCGAGGAGATGACCTTGGGTAAGGATGGCATTACCACCGGGGCGTCTAATGATATTCAGCGTG
>CAJWWJ010000171.1 GCA_913048575.1 uncultured Halieaceae bacterium | reverse complement strand
CCAACGCCGCCAAAAATTATTTGGTGTCCAGAAGCCGCCGGCCGGCCGCTGACGCCACAATAGAGGACGCGGAGGTGGGTCAGCGGGCTGAGTTGTTGGCCGACGTGGGAACCCCTGAGGCGGTCGCAATGGGGGAAGAGTTGGCCGAAGTGGTGGAAGACGCTTTGGCGGCCCTACCCGAAGAACTGCAGGCAGCACTGACATTGCGGGAGTTTGAGGGATTAAGTTACGACGATATTGCGGCAGTTTTGGACTGTCCCGTTGGAACAGTTAGATCTAGGATTTTTCGGGCACGCGAGGCGATTGATGAGCGTGTTAAGCGGCAAATGAGTGGGGAGTCGGGATACAGATGACAACCAATGAGAGAGAATTCGAAACGCTGTCCGCGGTGATGGATGGGGAAGCTGATGAGCTCGAGTTACGACGTATGCTCGATTCTGCCAGTAGCGACCCTGAGTTAAGGGCAAAGTGGCGTCGGCAGCAAATGGTGCGGGAATTGCTTCAAACCCGCCGCATCAGCCAGCCCGACATTGAGGTGTCCGCTGCCGTAAAAGGGACGTTGACTGGCGGAAACAGTGCACTCAGAAATCCGCTTTGGAGTATGGCTGTGGCTGCTTCTGTGACCATGGCAGTCGTGCTGGGCGGTCAGCAACTGTTGGTGCCCCAAAATAGCGTCATGCAAGGCGCCGTAGTCAGTGATGTGGTGGGTGGTGTCGTCCCGGTTTTGGGCGCACAGCCCGTTCAGGCCAGCCTCGGTGCGAGGTCATTACCGGTCGCAGGGCGGCAAGTCGATTCGGCCGATAATGAGCGACGAGAAGCGGCGGCTATGTATGAGCGGCTGGCACAAGATCGCTACCGAAATCTGGGCCGCCGTCACGCTTCGGCCGCTGCGCAGACTCATCCTGCCCCTTATATTTCTTATGTTCGTGCGCCGGCGGCTAGTGGTGAAAATCCCCCGTTGCAGTGAGCCGATGAGCTACTGGTGGATGCGGTTTTTAGGCGCACTGTCGCTCTGTATTGTCTGTCTGCCGCTACCGGCACAGTCCTCTGCACTCGACTGCGAATTAACGACTGAGCCTGAGCAGGCGCTTGCAAAACTGTTGGATGCTCACAGGGCCGTTTCCTATGAGGGAACAGTGCTGTTCGAGCGAGCAGACAATCGACAATTTTTAGAGGTTGCGTGGCCAAGCCGGGATGTCCCCAATGAGCATCGTCAGGGAACGCTGCGTCGTCTTAATGCGAAGGTGAACCCTCAGGCGGAATTTTGGCCAAGCGCGTTTGTCCCAGAGGGCCGTGTGTGCGATCTCGGCAAATTTTATTCAGTGAGCCTAGATTCGAGTCGAGTCATTGCGGGGCGATTGACAAAAAAGTTGGTGCTGCGGCCGCGCGACACATTGCGCTTGGCGCACTTTGTTGATGTGGATGTTCAAACGGGCATGGCGCTTGCGATGGTAACTGCTGAACCGGGCGGAAAAGTGCTGGAGCGATTTGAGTTCGCCGCTATTCGCTATCGAGATTTGCCTGCGTCTGAGGTTGGTCAGCCTGAAGAGTTGGACGGCGGATCGATTGCGCCGGGCCGAGGCGTGATACCAGGCTACTTTGTGGTGGCTGAAAACCATGAGGAAGGTGTCTTCGTGGTCAGCGACGGCTGGGCTACTGCCTCTGTATTTATTGAGCCGTTGCCTCCGACCGCGCCATCTGGCGAGGGTGCCGTCATTGACGGTGCCACACTTACCTACACTCGAGGCACTCGGGTTGGCAATAATGGTGTGTTGATTAGCGTGCTGGGAGAGGTGCCTGTGGTCACGGCAAGACTGTTAGCGGATGCGGTGCGTTCTGCCGGGGCAGGGCCATAATGGGCGGGGTAACGGAACCCGGTATTGTGGTGGGTGTAGAGACCAATGCTGTGTGGGTGGAAGCCGATCGAAGCGCTGCATGTGGTCGCTGTGCAGCGCGCGCAGGTTGCGGGCAAGGTGCCTTGTCAGCCCTTTTGCAACAGGGCAAGGGTCGGGTGAAAGCACTGTCAAGTGACACCCTGCAGGCATCAAGTTGTCAAGTTGGCGATGAGGTTATGATCGAGATTCCCGACTCCACTTTGCTGGGAGGTACGCTATGGCTCTACGGTTCGCCTCTAATGATGGGGACAGGCTTTTCACTGTGGGCAGCTTCCTGGGGTGATTTGTGGGCCGCCAGTGCGTTCTGCCTTGGGTTGTTGAGCGGGTTTGCTATCCTTCGGCAGCTGAGCTACCGCTTTCAAGGTCGGTTGCCCGGCATGGCGGAACCTCGGTTAGCGTCTAAAACTGCGGAGCCGCATTCCGAGCTGCTCGCAAAACAGTAACGTCAATCTAGTTAGATGTGGAGTACGGCCATGATGGTACGCGCTGTGTTGTTTATTTCTGTTTTTTGGGGTCTGTGTGGTTTCGCCAGCCTGTCGAGTGCGGCGCTGCCTGACTTCACTGAAATAGTCGAAGCTTCCTCACCTGCAGTGGTGAAGATACTTGTAGAGTACGAGGCGGAAAACCCTCGCTATCAAGAGGAATTAGAGGAGCTACCCGAATCTTTGCGGAGATTCTTTGACTTTCGCGGCCGCCCCCCAGTGCCGCGTGAGCGGGCGGGCATGGGTTCTGGATTTATCTTCTCCAGCGATGGTTTCGTGATTACCAATCATCATGTCGTCGACGGTGCGGCACACGTCGTGGTGCGTTTGCCCAACCGGCAGGAATTTGATGCCGAGATCATTGGTACTGATCCGCGGTCTGATCTGGCGGTGCTAAAAATTGCCGGTGATAGCCTGCCTATTCTGCGCTTGGCGGAGGACGGGGCGGTCAAGGTGGGGCAATGGGTGCTGGCGATCGGCTCACCCTTTGGGCTGGATTTTTCGGTTACCGCTGGCATTGTCAGCGCAGTAGGGCGCAGTTTGCCGACTACTGCTGGTGACAACTATGTGCCTTTCATTCAAACGGATGTCGCGATTAATCCGGGCAACTCGGGTGGGCCGTTATTTAATCTTGAGGGAGAGGTCATCGGGGTTAATTCTCAGATATTTACGCGCTCGGGCGGGTCAATCGGATTGTCGTTTGCGATTCCGAGCTCAGTGGTCCGCAATGTCGTCGCTCAAATACAAGAAACAGGTGAGGTAGAGCGCGGATGGTTGGGTGTCAGTATTCAAGATGTCGACCGCAATCTTGCCGACTCCTTCGGTCTGGATCGTCCGAGGGGAGCCTTAATCGCTCAGGTGGGTAAGGATTCACCTGCCGAAAATGCCGGCCTGGCATCAGGCGATATTATTGTTAGCTTCGATGGTCATGCCGTTGAAACGTCATCAGACCTGCCTCATATCGTTGGCCTCATTGCGCCGGGGACGTCAGTTGAGGCGGTGATTATGCGCGATGGCAAAGAGCGATCCATTGAAGTGGAGGTGGGTGTGCTAGCTGCAGATGCAGTGGCCAGGGTTGAGACAGAGGCCGCATCAGACGGGACGGTGAGACTCTTGGGTATGCGTATTGCACCGGTCGAGGCGGAATTGCTGTCGGAGCTGGGATTATCCGGTGGCGTCTGGGTGGTCGGCGTTAAGCCGGGCTCCCCAGCGGATGAATCGGGTGTGGAAGAGGGCGATATATTGACTCGATTGGGCAGTCGTCCGATCAGCCAGATAACGGATCTTGATGGCGTTGCAGACGAGTTGGTGTCTGGCGCTTCTGTCCCGGCGAGGCTGATTCGCGGACGTAGCCCCCTATTCATTGGCATTCGTATACCTGAAAGCGACTGATGCTCGAGTGTTTAGCGTGCTAAAATAGCGCGCTTCGATATTACGGATTGTTGTTTCTAACAGTCCCCATTCCTTTTGAGGCGACCAAGCAGTGGCTGAACTCAGTCATATACGTAATTTTTCTATCATCGCGCATATCGACCACGGCAAGTCGACGCTGGCTGATCGTTTTATTCAGCACTGCGGCGGACTGTCAGAGCGAGAAATGGCCGAGCAGGTGCTTGATTCCATGGACTTGGAGCGCGAGCGCGGTATTACGATCAAAGCGCAGAGCGTCACGCTAGATTACGAGTCTGCAAGCGGTCAGGTGTATCAGCTGAATTTTATTGATACACCTGGGCACGTTGACTTCTCATATGAGGTTTCTCGCTCACTGGCTGCTTGCGAGGGCGCCCTGTTAGTGGTGGACGCGGGTCAGGGTGTCGAGGCGCAG
>CAJWWJ010000170.1 GCA_913048575.1 uncultured Halieaceae bacterium | reverse complement strand
GTGTCGGTGACTTCAGCGGTCGCAGTCGCGCTGCTCAGATGACCGCAGTCGCCTGCCTGCCCGCCACTCTCGCCGTAAAAAGGCGTGCGGTCGAGAATGACGACGCCCGTTTGATCCGTACCCAGCGCATCCGCGGATTCGCCGTCGATCAGGATCGCCAGCACGGTGCCGTCAGCTTCGTCCACCTCATACCCAAGGAAGTTGGTTTCCCCGCCAATGCTAACCGACTGGCTGTAGTCCACTTTGAACCCAGCGTGATCTTGTGAGCGTTGGCGCTGTGTCGCCATCGCCGCCTCATAACCTTCGGAGTCGAGCGTCAGGCCTCGCTCGCGCGCAATGTCATTGGTCAGGTCGACCGGAAAGCCATAAGTGTCATAGAGCTTAAAGATGACATCGCCGGGTATCACGTCATCGGCAACGGCCCGCAACGCGTCTTCCAGTATGGCCATACCGTTGTCGAGCGTGCGCGCAAATTGCGCTTCTTCACCGTCAAGCGCCGTGGTAATTGTCGATAGATGCTCTACTAACTGGGGATAAGCTGATCCCATTTGTTCAACCAACTCCGGTACCAATGCCGCAAAAAAAGGCGCCTTCGCACCCAGCTTATTGCCGTGTCGGATCGCGCGCCGAATAATACGGCGCAACACGTAGCCGCGACCCTCATTGCCCGGCAACACACCATCAGCAATCAAGAACGCGCTGGAACGTAGATGGTCTGCGATCACCCGGAGTGACTTGTTGGTTGTGTCTGCGGTGCGTAACTGCGACGCGACCGCCCCGATCAGCGCCTGAAAGAGGTCAATGTCGTAATTGGAATGGACACTTTGCATCACCGCGGCGATGCGCTCCAGACCCATCCCCGTATCCACGGAGGGCGCGGGGAGCGGGTTCAGATTGCCCTGAGCATCGCGGTTGTATTGCATGAAGACGAGATTCCAAATCTCGATGTAACGATCAAGATCATCATCGTCACTACCCGGTGGCCCACCAGGCACCTCCGGTCCATGATCGTAAAAAATTTCCGAGCAGGGGCCACACGGGCCGGTATCACCCATCTGCCAAAAATTATCCTCATCGAGGCGCGACAGTCGGGCTGGATCCACGCCGATTTCATCCACCCAAATTTGGGCCGCTTCATCGTCGCTGATGTGAACCGTTATCCACAATCGCTCGGCAGGCAATCCTAAGGTTTGGGTCAGAAACTCCCAGCCATAGCGAATCGCCTCGCGCTTGAAGTAATCGCCAAAACTGAAGTTCCCGAGCATCTCAAAGAAAGTGTGGTGTCGGGCGGTGTACCCAACATTTTCTAGATCGTTGTGCTTGCCACCCGCACGCACACATTTTTGAGCCGTCACCGCCCGTTGATAAGGGCGCTGTTCAACACCCAAAAAGGTTTCCTTAAACTGGTTCATGCCCGCATTGGTGAACAACAGCGTGGGGTCGTCTACCGGGACCAACGAGCTAGACGTGACTCTCGTGTGACCCTGCGCCTCAAAATAGCTCAGGAAGGCTTCGCGAATATCGGCAGTGTTCATGCGGTTTTCTCAGATTCGTTAGCGTGTCGGCGTCGTGGCAGATACTTAGGCAAACTGTGCGGAGAGTTCATCCTCCCCCATTGGGCGGCCAGCAAGTATGTGTAAATGAAGATGGAACACAGTCTGCCCTCCCCCTTCACCATTGTTGATAACCAATCGAAACCCCTCGCCCACTCCCAAGTCATTAGCCACCTTACCGGCGACTAGCAACAAGTGGCCCAACAAAGATTGGTCCTCGGGTTCAGCGTCAACCAGTTTGGGAATGGGTTGACGAGGTATGACCAAAACGTGCGTCGGCGCTTGAGGGTTAATATCGTGAATGACCACACAGTGCTCGTCCTCGTAGATAAAGTCAGAGGGAATCTCTCCCCGTGTGATTTTTCCAAAGATGGTATCTGTCATAGCGCCCTGCTCAGTCGAGTTTTTCGTCAGTGGTGAGCGCGCGCGCTTCTTCCTCAAGCATCACAGGGATGCCATCGCGGACTGGATAAGCCAGTCCACTTGCCTTACACAGCAATTCCTGTTTTTCCTCGTCGTACACAAGAGGCGCTTTGCTGACCGGGCAGACCAGCACGCTGAGTAGTTTAGGATCCAACACTGAAAACCCCCTGAATAAAAAGACGAGTATAAGCCCTCAGGCGCTTAAGAGCATTGATCAATCTGGCATTGGGGGCACTAATAATTGAGGGTCTATCCGGTGATTAAACCAGCTCATACGCCAATCTAGGTGTGGGCCCGTCGCCCTACCCGTCGCACCCACAGCACCCAGCACATCGCCAGCGGCCACGCGATCGCCCACGGCGACAGACACCTGACTTAAATGCAAAAACGAGGACGACAGACCATAACCATGATCAATGATCACGGTGCCGCCAGAGTAAAAAAGATCAGGTTCCGCTAATGTAACCTCTCCCGCGGCGGGTGCCACGACTGGCGTGCCGACAGGCCGGGCAATATCAACGCCGTAATGGGGCGCCCCGGGCGTCCCGTTATAAACACGCTGGCTACCGTACACCCCGCTAATTGGGCCAGTAACGGGCCAGCTGAATCCATCGCGCAGCCCTTCAAACCCATCAGTGCGCTCGATACGACGGCTTTTTGCCGCCCGGACCCGCGCTCGCTCGGCACGCGTCCGGGCTAGTTGCTCCTCACTGGGTGTTACGGTTTTTTGTGGCACTCCCGTCACGCGTTGTACCGCATATTTACGCTGCTTCACGGTGATTTCCTGCTGACACGTTTGCTCCCTTTTCACCAAAAGCGTGTTAACCGCCGGCATGTCCCGACCCAGCCCCACTATGAAGTAACCTCCCGGTAAAATGGGAACACTCTGGCCAGCAAACCGTATCTCAGCGGCTGTTGACGCTTGCCCCCATAGAAGACCTCCTTGAACGGCATCGCCCTGCAGCGAGACGCAAGGGTCAGCTGATGTTGCGAGAGAGCACAGACCGCCGATACAGGCCATCACGCTTTGGAACAGTGCTTGTGTTGTCGGTATGCGTCTCATGACACCTCGTCCATCTCGCGTCGAGCCTGACATCTTAAGCCAGTGAGGCCGACCACGTTATCGAGGGCCTGTCGCTTCGGAAATACAGTCACTGCGCCTCCACTCTATCTTTCCTAATGTGACCGCTGCGTTTTACACTCGGGTCATGAGTAGATATCGACCGCCACGCACACCCGGATCACCGTATATCACACCAGAGGGTGAGGCATTGTTGCGGACTGAGCTACATACCCTTTGGAAAATAGAACGGCCCGAGGTCACCAAAACAGTGAGCGCAGCCGCAGCCAATGGTGACCGCTCTGAAAATGGCGATTATATTTACGGTAAGAAGCGACTGCGCGAAATTGATGCGCGAGTGCGCTTTTTACGCAAACGACTTGACGTGCTTCAAATCGTGTCAGAACCACTTGGGGACCCCAATAGGGTGTGGTTTGGTGCCTGGGTGACGGTAGAAGATGAGACAGGCGCGCATCACGAATGGCGCATCGTCGGGCCAGACGAATTTGACGTCAGCCGCCGCAGCATCTCCTGTGACTCGCCCATGGGTCGGGCGTTATTGGGTAGACAAGTGGGCGCCGACATTACCCTAGAGACCCCTGATGGTATCGATGACTGGTACTTGGTCTCAATCCGCTACGCGGCGGGTTAACTCGCCCCATTAACCTAACCACATTGAACTAAGCCTCCAGGGCTTGTGAGACAACAGTGCCCTGGGCTCTAACCTGCCAGGATCAAAACATCCACTCGACACCGATCATCGCCGTACGCGGCTTATTAGGGCGCGCACCATCAGGCTGCCGAGAGACAATAGCGCGCTCATCCAAGGCATTCTCCAACTTTACGAACGCGGATAACGCCTCGGTGAAGGCGTAGCGACTGCCCAGATCGATCACGACAAATCCCTCAGTCTCTGCAAAGCGAGACTCGTCTCGATTGCAACTCACGTTGACGCACATGCTGTCCGTGTATTTGACGACGGCATAGCTGTCCCAGCGGGCACCGACCTGCGCACCCATCCGTAAGCTCATGGTATTACCGGGGACCGATGCCAACTCATCTCCCTCTAACACGCCGCTCTGAGCGTCATCACGGCTTGCCTCTGCCTGAGTGTGGGTATAGGACAAAGAAATAGGCCATGCGATATCACCTGTTTGAAAAACATGCC
>CAJWWJ010000169.1 GCA_913048575.1 uncultured Halieaceae bacterium | reverse complement strand
TATTGCCGCGCGCCAGACGCATCGCCGAAGAGTGTAAGGCCTTCATGGATCAGGCCCGCGGCGTATCAGGAGAAAGTACTTATCGATTGGGGGTGACACCTACGCTCGGCCCTTATTTGCTTCCAAGGGTATTGCCTTCACTCCACCATCGATTCGAAAACCTCCGATTATATGTTCGTGAAGCCATTCCTGCGCAGCTGGGCTCCGACGTTAAATCAGCAGTTCATGATGTGGTGTTGACGACGCTGCCTTTGCAAAGCGATGAGCTGGAAGTCAGTCCTCTTTTTCGCGAATCGTTGAAATTAGCGCTGCCGCTAGAGCATCCATTGGCCGAAAAGCGCACCATCTTGGGAGAGGACCTAGTGGGGGAGGCGGTGTTAACGATTGATGAGCAACATCTTTACCACCGGCAAATCAGTGCGCTGTGCGAGAGTTTGGGCGCAACGGTTAATCGAGATTACGAGGGGACTTCTCTAGATACCTTGCGTCAGATGGTAGTGATGGGTATGGGCATCACTTTTTTACCAGCGCTTTATGTCGCGTCAGAGATTAATGATTCAGATACGTTGCGAGTGGCCGATGTCGCGGGTGTGAGCATGAGTCGAGATCACGCGCTCGCATGGCGTCGCCGATCACCTGCCCGCGTCTTTTTCCGACAGTTGGCTGATGCCATCAGAACGATTGCCAACGAACAGTTTGAGGGTGAGGTGACGCTGTTGTGAACAAAAGGGGGTGCTTCGCTTCGCACAATGCCGCACAATGCGCCCCCCATCGCAACCAGATTGGCACGCTATGCATCGGATCAGAACCTACAACGCGCTGTCTTCCAAAGGACTGAAGCGCTTTGACCCAGAATGGTTTGAAGTCGGAGAGGGTGTTGACCATCCCAATGCCATCTTGCTACGCAGTCATAAGTTACAAGAAGCAGAAATTCCAAACTCTGTTGCGGCAATCGCGCGCGCGGGCGCTGGGGTCAATAATATTCCCGTCGCACTGTGCAGTGAGCGAGGTATTCCCGTATTCAATACGCCGGGCGCTAATGCGAACGCGGTAAAGGAGCTGGTGGCAGCTGCGATGCTGCTCGCCTCGCGGGATATTGTCGGTGGCATTGCGTTTGCACGGGTTCAAGATAGTTCTTTAGCACCGGCTGATTTTTCAGCGCTGATGGAACGTGAGAAAAAGCGCTTTGCCGGTTCCGAGTTGGCAGGGAAAACGCTGGGCGTGATAGGGCTTGGCGCCATTGGTAGCCTAGTGGCGCGACTCGGCCTAGATTTTGGCATGGACGTAGTCGGCTTCGATCCCGCTTTATCGGTCGAGGCGGCGTGGCGATTGCCGAGTGAAGTGCGGCGAATGAAAGATGTGCAAACCTTATTGGGCCGCAGTGATTTTATCAGCTTGCACTTACCGGTATTGGATAGCACCAGAGGGCTGATCAACGCCGACATGCTAAAGCACTTTCGACCGGGCAGTTGTCTGGTCAATTTTGCGCGTGAAGAAATAGTGGTGACAGAGGATCTGGTGGAGGCATTGACTAGCGGTACTTTGAGTCGCTACGTGGCTGACTTCCCTAGCCCTCTGCTACTCGGGCGCGACGATACAATCTTGATGCCACATATCGGAGCCAGCACGGCCGAGGCCGAGGAGAATTGCGCTGTGATGGCGGCAGATCAACTCAAAGGGTTCCTTGAGCATGGCAATATTCGTAACTCCGTGAACTTCCCCACCATTGAGCTCGAGAGAACCACTGACTTTAGGATCACCCTCTCTAACCAGAACGAGCCGGGAATGCTCAGTCACATCCTCACACTAATTGGTGAAGACGGGCTGAATGTGGCAGATTTGCTCAACAAGAGCGTCGGCAACATCGCCTACAACATCATTGACCTTGATGGCGTTCCGAAAGACACTTTGCTGGCGCAAATCCGCAGCCTTAATGGGGTCCTGAACCTTCGCGTCATTGGGGGGTGAGCCAATAGAGATAGGTATTATGTGCTGTCGAGCTCGGCCATAGCCTCATTGGCTTTCTGGAGTCGTTTTGCGCAAATATTGCCGCCGGTACTCAGGCGTTCCAGCACGCTTCTTAGCAACAGTGATATGCCCCCGGTGACGACAGCCAAACTCCCTCCGACAACCGTGTTGGCAGGGTTCAGAGAAATTCTCGGCGCACTCAGTGTGCCGGTCACTTCAACAAACGGGTTGACTAAGCTAGACATATTGATGCCGAGTCCTTTTTGAGGAATCGTCTTGAAGCTTGCCTTCACTTTTTCTGTATCAAAACTAACATGGGTATTGGCTAGTATTTTGATCTTTGGAGTGTCCACGACGATGGAGGGCTCTCCAAAGGCTTGGCCGTTTTTGAGGGTGTTAAACACAGCGGCACAGTTGATAGCGGTCATCGCTTGCTGCTCTTTAAACGGGTTCAAGGCATTGCTCAACTCTTGCAAAAAAGTGTTGCTCAGTCGATCAAAGCCAGTATTGAGAATATGACCGGACCCCATAGCGAGATTGAGGTAACCATTGAGGCTACTGGCCAAGGTTCGGGTCGTTTGCCCTGATCCGGTTAGCCGCAGTTTCACGTCGTAACTAGGTAATGCATCGACATCTTCCTCGGGTGCTTTTGGAATGCCATAAATCAGACTTTCGCCAGTCAGCGCGAGATCGAGCTGGGGTGTCTTGTCTTGATCCACCAGTGATCCGGTCAGCGCTACCGAGCCATTCACGCCATCATCGAAAGACAGCTCGTCGACTCGGAGGCCGTCTTGCTCCAACGAGAAAGCGGACTGTAAATCCTCGAGGGGCCGCACCAGCCCTGTCAGGTTGTCGATATCGAGTGAGATGTCAGCCTCGAATCCCTTCCAAGCATCAAATGAGATGGGGTAATCAGGAATTAATTGGGCGACCGGGAGTGTGGTGTGGGCCGGTGCTGTCTCAGTTGCCATGCCTGCTTTCCCTGTCGTAAAGGTGCGTATCCACGGTGCGAGGTTGATGAGTTGGCTTTGCCCCGCCAAAGTCAGTTCTGGAAATGAGGGATTCGTCGCACGACCCGTGACCGATAAATCACTGTCTCCTGACAGCATCACGAGTTGCTCAACGAGCAGAACACCTGCTCTGGAGTCCAACTCAACTGAGAGCTGCAGATCCTGGTCGGGGAGCGGCCTAGCCAACCAAGAGGAAAAGGGGGACAGGTTCGCGATCTTAATCTCTGCATCCAAATGGCTATCGATGAATTCATCTCCATCTCGTTCAAGCAGGCCATTCCCTGAGATGACGGCTTGGATGGAGTCGAGTTGCAGTGTTTTGAGATGCCAATCATCGGGAGTGACGGTGCCTGTTGTGCGTAATGAAATGGGTATGGCGGCGTGGTTCTGGAGTTGCAGTGCTGCCGGCAGGTAGAGGGCCAAATCCGGCGCCTGTGCATCAAGGTCAAATTGCATCAGCTTTGAGCGCTGGTTTAATAATAAATTACCGGTTACCGAGGCGGTGCCGAACTGGAGTTGTCCTGCCGAGATGGCAAGCTGGCCCTCTCGCCAGGAGACATTCCCGGAGAAAGCGGCAGGCTGATCTAAATAATCGGGCAGTGTGAATTGAGTCAGTAGTGGTTGTAGCTGAGGAAAGGTCAGGTCCCAGTCACCGGTTAGAACGGGTTTATTGTCGGTCAATGACAATAGGCCGGAGAAGCGTCCCTCACCCTCTGCGAGTTGTAATTCACCCTCTTCGATAGAGAACTGTTGCGAGGCTCGATAGGTAACCATAGCGTGAGCAAGGACCGGCAGCGGGGGGACCGCGTCTGCGTTGGGCACAAAGGGGTCTACGCTCGATTGAAGACTGTCGGACTCGAGGGATACTCGAATACGAGTGGCGTATCGCTGAGAAAACCAGCCCAGTAATCCGTTTGCCACGAGCTCATTCTGACCTACGCTAATACGGAGCTCGCTCACACGAGCCAGCTCGGGGGACTCGATTGAGAGATTGCCCTTAAAAGTTGCCGCGGGGAGCTGGGTGGAGGTTTCAGTAATGAGGCTCAGTAGCCGATCTGGATCGTCCACTTTCCCCCTAATCGAGACCGTTGATCCCAGCATGGCTTCACCCGGCTCGAGCCGCCCTGCGATGGCGAGCGATGCGAAGGGACTTTCGGTGCGAACCTCAATATCGGCGCCGCCTTGCGTTCTCTTGAGCGAGACACTGCCGTTGACTGGGCCAATCAG
>CAJWWJ010000168.1 GCA_913048575.1 uncultured Halieaceae bacterium | reverse complement strand
GTGTGCCTAACCTCGACTCTTCACAGGTATCCGTTGTGGACCAGGCGGGCAAGTTGCTGTCTGATCAGGGTGAAGATGAAGCGATGGGCTCATCAAAAGAGCACTACCGATTAACACAGCAGCTTGAGCAGAATTATAACGATCGCATCGTGATGATTCTGGAGCCCATTTTGGGGGCGGGTTCTGTGCGCGCCCAAGTCAACGCGGATATGGATTTTACGCGTATCGAACGGACCAGCGAGGTCTATGCGCCCGATACCGTGGTGCGCAGTGAGCAGCTCTCAGAGGAAATCGCCAATACGCCCAATGATGGGGGTGTGCCGGGTGAGTTGGTGAATGAACCACCACCCAACGCCGCATTACAGGCAGATCCCGTGGAGGGGGAGCAGGTAGCGCAGCAGCCACCTGCCCGCAGCACGACGCGCACGACGCGTAATTATGAGATGGATAAAACCATCAGTCACATCCAAGAAACGCCGGGATCAGTGCGGCGGCTTTCGGTTGCTGTGCTGCTCGATTACGAGGAGAACGTGGGCGAAGATGGTCAGGTGACACGCGCACCTCTGGAGCAGGCGCAAATTGATGAGATTCGTACGTTGGTCTCTGAGGCGATTGGCTTTTCCGCAGACCGGGGCGATACCCTGAGTATTATGAATGCAGAATTTACGCGGCCACCGGTCCCCGAGCCCTTGCCCGAGCCAGGGTTTTTGGAGCAGGACTGGGTTTGGCAGGTTGGAAAGGGCTTACTGGCATTGAGCGTGCTGCTGGCACTGGTATTTGCTGTGCTGAGACCACTGATTCGCTTCGCGGCGGTGCCTATCCCACCCGCGCGTAATTTAGGACAAAATCAGTTGGCTGGGCCTGACGGTCAAGACGGTAATCCATTGATGTTGGCCGCTGGGGATCCCGTAGGGCTTCCGCAGAATATGAATCAGGGCGCTAATTACCTGCAGTCCCTCAGTATGGCGAGGCAGGCAGCCGGCGGCGAGCCGGCGCGGGTAGCCTCGGTGATGAAGAACTGGGTGGCCGCCGATGGCTGAAAAAGAACTTAACATCACGGGTAGCCAACGCGCGGCCATTTTAATGCTGGGTCTGGGTGAGTCTTTGGCCGCTGAGTTGATGAAGCATATGGAGCCCTCCGAGGTCGAGCGCGTCGGTAAAGCGATGGCGTCTCTGTCGGGGGTGTCGGATGAACAGGTAGCTGAGGTCCTGAGCTCTTTTCATGACGAGCTGGGTAACGTTAACCCGATTGGCGTCGGCGCATCCGGTTTTACCGAGCGCGTCATGCTGGAAGCGCTGGGCGAAGAAAAGGCGCGCAATGTTCTATTTAAAGTGATGCCGGGAGACAAGCCGACAAAAGGGATGGATGCCCTGCGCTGGATGCCCGCCGTTTCAGTAGCCAACATCATCAGGCAGGAACATCCGCAAATCGGTGCGATGATTTTAACGCTCCTGGAGGACGTGCTAGCAGGGCAGGTATTGCCGTTGCTCGACGAGGATTTACGAAAAGACATTATGTACCGAGTTGCCCGGCTCGAAAAACTGGATCCCGCGGCCATGGAAGAGCTGGATAAGGTGTTAGAGCACCACATTGGGGCGGCGCCAAAAGCCATTGCCCGTGACGTTCACGGTGCAAAAACCGCGGCGGATATCCTCAACACGATTGACGCCAAGCTCGAGGGCGAAATGTTGGACGCGCTGAAGTCTGATGACGAAGCGCTCGGTGAAGAGGTGAGTGATTTGATGCTGGTCTTCGAGCATTTGTCCAATGTCGACGACCGCAGCATGCAGCGCCTGATTCGAGAGATCAGCACCGATGATCTGATGATCGCGCTGAAGGGTTCGGAGCCTGAGTTAATGGACAAGTTTTTAGACAACATGTCGAGCCGTGCGGCGGATATGTTGGTGGAGGATATGGAAGCAAAGGGACCGGTGAAGTTGGCAGAAATGACTGAGGCCCAAAAGAAGATTCTGGTGGCGGCTAAGCAGTTAGCGGAAGACGGCGAGATTATGCTGGGAAGGAAAAATGACGACTTCGTCAGTTGAGGCACCTGCGACAGGGTCTTGGTCTCCCCCGCATTTGGGTGAGACCGAGTTCGTAACGGCCTCTAGTATCCGAGAGACTTTAGATGCAGCGCGTCAGAAAGGTTATGACGAGGGCTTTCAAAGTGGCCATGCAGAGGGTCTCGCCGAGGCCCAAGCGATCACCGAGAGCCTAGAGCGCTTGTGGGGCGCAATGGCGGAGCCTTTTGAAAAACAGGAGGAGAGGTTGTTTCGTGAGCAATGTTTACTCATCTCACGATTGGCCAGTGCGGTACTCGAGCGCGAGTTGCGCACCGAGCCATCGGCGATTGAAACGGCACTCTCAAAGGCTTTAGAAGTCGTTAAGGGTGCGAGCCAACCGATTGAAATAAGTGTTAACGCACAGGATTTGGCGGCCCTTGAAAAGGTCGCGCCGGACCTGTTATCGAGCCAGCTATGGTCTGCAGCGGTGGATGATGATCTCATGCCGGGCGGTTGCCGCCTGCAGGTGGCAGACTCCATTATCGATGCCAGCATAGAGCGACGATTGATCGTGGCGATTCGCGAGGCGTTGGGGCTGGAATTGGCCGAGTCATCGGCGGAGCCAGAGGAGGTGTGATATGGAAGCCGCCTCATCAATGATCACGGCGCGAGATGAGCGTCTCGCCCAACGGTTAGGCGCGGCTGAGATCTCCGCTGATACGCTAAGACCAACGGTGGCCGGCAGAGTGGTCAGAATGATTGGCCTCAAAATTGAAGCGGCGGGATGCACCGGCGCGGTCGGCGGCCGCTGCGTCATCAAGCTGGGCCCGCACAAAGAGATCGTGGCGGAGATCGTGGGTTTTTCCGATGGTCGATTAGTGCTGATGCCCGAGTCCAGTGTAGACGGACTGGCGATTGGCGCGGCCGTGATGCCGATCGAAGAAGACCACGCGGTATCGGTTGGCACCGAGATGCTGGGCCGAGTACTCGATGGTGCGGGCCGATTGATTGATGGCGCCGGCGATATTGTGTCGCTGAAGCGCACTGCATTGAAGGGCGAGGCACTTAACCCTCTGGAGCGCCGGGCGATCAGCGAGCCCTTGGACGTGGGGGTGCGGGCCATCAATGCCCTTACCACTTTGGGTAAAGGCCAGCGGTTGGGACTCTTTGCGGGTTCAGGTGTGGGGAAAAGCACCTTGCTCGGTATGCTCACGAGAAACACTCAAGCCGATATTATTGTCGTAGCACTGGTGGGTGAACGAGGGCGTGAGGTCAGGGATTTTGTCGATGAGACACTGGGCCCCGAGGGTTTGAAGCGGGCAATCATTGTCGCCACGCCTGCCGATCAGTCTCCACTCATGCGGGTCAACGGTGCGTGGCGGGCCACCGCCATCGCCGAATATTTTAGAGACCAGGGCATGAATGTCCTGTTGCTCATGGATTCCCTGACACGGTTCGCTCAGGCGCAACGGGAAATTGGCTTGGCAGCCGGGGAACCGCCCGTCTCGCGAGGCTATACCCCGTCGGTATTTTCACTTTTGCCGCGCCTGGTCGAGCGGGCGGGTAATAATCAACACGGTTCTATCACTGCGATCTACACCGTACTGGTAGAAGGAGACGATCTTGATGACCCCATCGCGGACGCCTCGCGAGCCATTCTCGATGGGCACATTGTGCTATCTCGAAAATTAGCCGATGAAGGCGTTTTCCCTGCTATCGATGTGAGCGCCTCGATCAGTCGTGCGATGGTGTCATTGGTTGACGAGGGTCATTACGCGGGCCTTCAGGTCATCAAAGAGCACATAGCGACCTATCATGCTAACCGCGACCTCATCACAATAGGGGCTTACCAACGGGGTAGTGACCCCCGTATTGATGCTGCCATCGCGGCTTATCCTCAGATTATGGAATTGCTGCGTCAGCCAATTGACTCCACTATTTCAATGGCAGACAGCGTTTCTGCACTGCTCAGTTTGACGCATCCAGAGTCCCAGCGAGCGGATGCGCATGCGTAAACATCGTCTCGATAAAGTGGGTTTGGTGGCAAAAGGTAAGGTGGACGCCGCGGCGAATCGCCTGCGTGATGCGCGGCAGAATGAAGCCGCGGAGCAATCGCGCCTAGATCAATTGACCGAGTTTAGCCGAGAGTTCGACCAGTTTTTAGACCGGCGCGATAACGATACGCTGTCACCGCGGCAACTCGAGGAGTACCGGCGATTCATGCACCGGCTTCACGGTGCAGTCGATCAGCAATCACAGACTGCCGCCGCTACGGCGGATGCCGTCGCATCGAGCAGTGCCGACTGGCAGC
>CAJWWJ010000167.1 GCA_913048575.1 uncultured Halieaceae bacterium | reverse complement strand
GTGAGCCTCGAACTTGCTGAGCGTTTCAAGTAGTCATGGCGCGTTTCGTCGTTCAGTAACTGACGTCGCCAAACAGCGCAGTGTTTCGACAGTCTGCTGCCAGTCCATGCAGGGATCAGTAATGCTCTTTCCATAAACCAACTCATCTTTGTTCTTGACGTCCTGCCGACCCGCCTCGATAAAGCTCTCCAACATCACCCCAATAATGCGCCGGTCACCACGGTCTAGCTGAGACGCGATATCTTCCGCTACCGCCATTTGTCGCGCAGGTTGTTTTCGGCTATTTGCATGACTGGCGTCAATCATAATACTTTCTTGCAATCCCGCCCGCACCAATGCTGCACAAGCGTCATCTACGGAGAACATATCATAGTTAGGCTGGGGGCCACCGCGCAAAATCAGGTGGCAATCAGGGTTCCCCTCTGTCTCAAAAATAGCGGACTGCCCACCCTTGGTCACTGACAAAAAGTGATGCGAGTTTTGTGCGGCACCAATGGCATCTACCGCAATCTGAATATTCCCGCCGGTACCATTCTTG
Source organism: uncultured Halieaceae bacterium (assembly GCA_913048575.1). Classification (GTDB taxonomy): domain Bacteria; phylum Pseudomonadota; class Gammaproteobacteria; order Pseudomonadales; family Halieaceae; genus Luminiphilus. The sequence continues at coordinate 3,790 of CAJWWJ010000167.1, read as the reverse complement.
AAACCAACCGGGCAGGACAAGCCGCTCGCGAGCTCCCGGTGACTCTGACTTTCTGTCGTTCGCGCACCAATAGCGCCCCAACTGATCAGATCAGCAATATATTGCGGCGAGATAAGATCGAGGTATTCGGTTGCCGTAGGCAGGCCCAGCGCATTGATATCCAGTAATAGTTTACGAGCCCGTCTTAACCCCTCCGTCACATCGAAAGAGTCGTCAAGATGGGGATCATTGATCAAGCCCTTCCACCCCACAGTAGTGCGCGGTTTTTCAAAGTACACCCGCATGATAATCAGTAACTCATCTGCCACTTGCTCAGCGACTGTTTTCAAACGCCGAGCGTAATCCACTGCCGCAACGGGGTCATGGATAGAGCACGGCCCTACCACTACCACCAACCGATCATCAGATTGATTCAGCACCGCTTGAATGTCACTGCGCGCGTCGGTCACGTGCTGAGCCAGATCATTACTGGCTGGCATTTCTGCTATCAGCGCCTCTGGCGTGAGTAGCTCGCGGAGGTTGCGAATACGGAGATCGTCTATATTGGCTGACATGAATGATCCTTTGCTGATCCCTTACTAAACAAGCGCGAAAGCATACCACCGCGCAGCGTCTAGACTAGGCCCAAGTATTCACCATCTGCCAATAGGTCATCGACCAAGGAGCCGATCGCGTTGGGGCTCACCAGATGCGCCGCATACCAAGTGTGAAGACAGCGGATTCTATCGCATTCGGTGATGCCACCAATGCCTCTCTCATCTAGCGCCGCTAGCATACCGCGCTGCTCGAGAAACTGAGCTTCCTCGAGAGTGAGAAACCCGTTCCGGACAATTCTGTGTCGCTCGTGGTCGGCGCGCATTGCGTTTTGCAGTGCCTCGGATTGATTCACCTGCGCTTGCAACCGTGCGATCCAACCGGCGGCCTCCAGGCGATCGATATGCAAAGACAAATTCCTGCCGATGAGCCAATAGAGGGTAGGAAAAGGTTTTTGCTCCACAATCGAAGCGACCCGAATGACGATGGGTTCACCGTCAGTATCGGCCACTGCAATCGCTCTCAAACCGCGAGGCTCACGACCCAGCAGCGTTGCAATGCGCTCGCGCTGCGCCGGGGTGGGCGAGCTCTCGATTGTCGATAATGCCATCCTAGGATAGTAACACCCCCGATGGTTGACCCCATTGCGAGGTAAGCGTATTGTCTTCCCCGTCAGGTGCCTACCGATTTATCGATCTGGGTAGGTTAAAAGGGAAGTCCGGTGAGATTCGATCAAGTCCGGCGCTGCCCCCGCAACGGTCATCACTTCTGTGAGAGCCCGATACCTGCCTGGCGAAACCTCAATATGTGGAGCGGAGGGCTCCTTAAAGGTCGCGTCTCCTAGGTGCATGTCTTTGTGCTCTATCAGACGTATCCTGTCTGGCTCCCTCTTCTCCTTGTCACGGTGAATTGCTGGCCTCGCGTCGACGCGAGGCCAGATATTTAGGGAGCTTGAAAATGACCGGTCGATCGCAAAATACCCCCTCCTCACAAAACCTCCGCAGCTATCACTGGCAGCGTCGACTGGCTAGCCCGCGGCTCCTGGGCGTATTATTGGCGCTGCCGTTAAGCCTCTGCCTGATCGGCAACACGATCGCTCAGACAAACGAAACGCCCGCTACGATAGAGGAAACCGTCATTGTTGCATCCCGAGTGGCTGATCTATCACATCAAGTCGGCGTGTCCGTTAGCGTCTTGGATCGAGACGATATTTTGTCTTTCGGATATCCCGATTTAGGATCGCTGCTCGATACGCAACCTGGCGTTACGGTGACAATGGATGGCGGATTTGGCAAAGCTGCGGCAGTACGCATCAGAGGCGAAGAAGGCTTTAGAACGCGGATTGTGCTGGATGGGATCAATATCGCAGACCCCTCCTCACCGCAAATCAGCCCTCGTATTGAACACATACTCGGTAGTGAGTTGACCCGCGTGGAAATTCTGCGCGGACCACAAGGTTTGTTATGGGGTGCTGACGCTGGCGGTGTCGTTTTGATGTCCACCATCGACCAGGCCGCCACCACAGGTGTCGATGCCTCGGTCGAGATCGGCGGCAATGAGTTTGGCCAAGCTGCCATTAAAGGCACTTACGCCGGCGAACAGATCACCGGCACGCTGTCGGTGGCAACGCTCGAATCCGAGGGGATTAACGCTCGGGACAGTGACAATATCAATCCCGATCGAGACGGCTATGACAATACGACTGTGCACGGCGCAGTCGACTTTCGACTCACAGACGTCTGGTCCATCAAGGTCTCAGCAACCGACATTGATGGCGACAACGAGTACGACAGTTGCTATGACACCGTTACTTTTGCCCTGCTCAATGACTGCGACGATCGCTATGAGCAGCAGGCCTGGCGTGCAGCGCTGGCCTATGAGGAAGATGCTCATTCGCTAGAACTCAGTGCGGCTTCAAGTGATACGGAGCGCGCGTTCTTCTCGGCCGGGCTGCCGTCTTTCGGAACGACCGGGGAGATTAATGCGCTGTCGTTATTAGGAACTTGGCGGGCTACGCCTAATATGCGCATCACTTACGGCGCGGAAGAAGAAAGGCAAAAATTGGATGATGGGGCCACGGGAAGAGAACGCGACAACACCGGTCTCTATCTTGAGATTCAGCAGCAATGGCTCGATGGCGTGATCACCGCTGGCTGGCGGCGCGATGACAACGACGATTTTGGTGAGCATGACAGCTGGCGAGTTAGCGTCCGACAGACTCTACCGGGCCTCGATCAATGGTCTCTTCGTGGCGCGATTGGCACCGGTTTCCGGGCACCGAGCTTATATGAGATCGCCTATAACACCGGTCCTTTCGCCTACCCACCTGCCACGCTTGCACCATTGAAAGAAGAACAGTCAGAGGGATGGGAGGTCGGTCTCGTGGGCTTGTTTGGCGATGCCACGGTAGAAGTGATTTGGTTTGACCAGCAAATTGAAAATGAAATTATCTATGATATGGCGAATTACAGCGGCTACTTGCAAACTGAGGGCGAGAGCACCTCTGAAGGGATCGAGCTCGTGGGCAGTGTGCTGCTGTCGCGGCGGTTAGCATTAGAGGGTAATTTCACCTGGAACGACACAGCGCAACAGAGTGGGCGGCAACGCCCTTATCGCCCAGAGGAGACGGGCCGCATTAGTCTCATTTGGGACCAATCGAACTGGACCGCTAGACTGACAGCGCGGCACACTGGCAAAGCCGTTGATCCTTTCTTGACGCCAATCGATACCACCCTCACGCTTGACCTGACAGCGCGCTGGGCAATAACGCCTCGCTGGTCGTTGGAAGCGAGAGTGCTGAATCTCACGGACGAGACTAATCAACAGGTCCCCGGCTACCGCATGCCTGGGTTAACTGCCTATGCGGGGGTTCGAGTTTCCCTATAGGGATTTGTTATGGATAAGAATACTCGGCATAAAAACGCCATGAAAAAACAGAAGGCCTCGGTGGACGACAGTATCGCTAAGGCGGATGTCGAGCGTGGTGTAGCGGTATTACTCACGGGCGATGGCAAAGGTAAAACCAGCTCTGCGTTTGGAATGGTGATACGCGCGCTTGGATACCAGCAAAAAGTGGGTATCGTGCAGTTTATCAAGGGCGTTCAGGCGTCTGGTGAAGAAATTTTTGTGAAAGAGCAGCTGCCTGGTGTGGCGCTCTACCAAATGGGCACGGGCTTTACTTGGGACACACAAGATCGGGAGGCGGATATTGCCGCCGCCATCAACACGTGGGAACACGCGACTACGATGCTCAATG
>CAJWWJ010000166.1 GCA_913048575.1 uncultured Halieaceae bacterium | reverse complement strand
TTGGTGTCGACGTCGGCGGCACATTCACCGACCTGATTCTCGTTGATGAGAAATCAGGGTCTATCCACACTGCAAAAGTACCCAGTACACCTGCGGACTCTTCCATTGGCGTCATGAATGGCGTGGCTAAAATTTGCGATAACGCAGGTATTGACCCGAGTGGCATCTCACAGGTGATGCACGGCACAACGGTCGCCACCAATACGGTCTTGACTGGGTCAGGAGCGAAAGTTGGGCTGGTAACGACCAAAGGGTATCGGCAAGTGCTTCAAATCGCGCGCTCCTATGTGCCCGGTGGCCTCGGTGGCTGGGTGATCTATAACAAGAGCGCCCCGCTGGCCCCGCTATCTTGCACTATCGAAGTCGATGAGCGGATGGGTGCTGATGGTGCTGTCGTGCGAGACTTGAACGAAAAGTCGGTGATCCGCGAGTTAAAGAAGCTGAAAAAAGAGAACATCGAAGCGCTGACGATATCGCTCATTAACTCCTATGCGAATCCGGCCCATGAAAAAGCGGTTGAAAAGCTAGCTAAGCAGGTTTTGCCGGGCGTGCCCGTCTCACTGTCGTATGACGTGGTGCCAGAAATGCAGGAATACGAGCGCACGATTACGACGGTGGCCAACTCCTATGTGAGGCCTAAGGTCGCTGACTACGTTAAAAACCTTGAGCGAAAACTTAAGGCCAGTATGAAGGATGTCAAATTACATATCCTGCGCTCTGATGGCGGAATGGCCTCTGCCAAGGTGGCTCAATCACTGCCAGTAAACCTGCTCATGAGCGGACCTGCTGGTGGGGTTTCAGGCGCTGTCTGGGTGGCCAAGCAAGCAGGATTTGAAAATCTACTGACTTTTGATATGGGTGGTACTTCGACGGACGTCGCGCTGGTCCAAGACAGCAAAGCGCAGCTGCGGCGAGAGACGACTGTGGGCGATGTCACGGTGAGAGCCTCATCGGTAGATGTGAGAACAGTAGGTGCTGGCGGGGGCTCGATAGCGCACGTTCCTGAGTTAACGGGCGCGCTCCGTGTTGGCCCAGAGAGTGCCGGTGCTGAGCCTGGTCCAGCTGCTTACAATAAGGGCGGTGAACTACCCACGGTCACCGACGCCAACGTGGTGTTGGGTTATCTGCCCAGCGAGGTTCGCCTCGGCGGCGATATGGAAATTCGTCGAGATCGGGCTGAAAAAGCCATTGCGCCGATCGCCAAGGCACTCGGCATTTCGGTGAAGCGTGCCGCCGCCGGGATTATCGATATCGTGAACGAGAATATGTATGGCGCGCTGCGTCTGGTCTCAGTTGAGCAGGGCTTTGATCCGCGCGATTTCGCTCTGATCGGCTTTGGTGGCGCGGGTCCGTTGCATGCCAATGCACTCGGCCGATTGATGAACAGCTGGCCTGTGATTATTCCGCCGGGCCCTGGTGTCCTGTGTGCCTATGGTGATGCAACGACTCGCGTAAGGGACGAAGCCTCACGCACGTTTATTCGACGCTTTGGAAAAACATCGCCGGCGGAATTAGTGCGTATCTATCAGCAGCTCGCTAATAAGGCGCTCAAGACTCTCGAAAAGGAGGGCGTCCCCAAATCAGAGCGCTCAGTCAGTTACGAGGCTGATGTTCGGTACGCAGGACAAGGCCTGCAGTTGACGGTGGATTTCGATATTAAAAAGTTGAAATCCAAGGGCCTGTCTATCATCGGCGATCCGTTTGACGAGATGCATGCTCAGTTGTTTACCTTTGCCCTTGAGGCGGATAAAGAAATCGTCAACGTGCGGGCGGTCGCGCAAGGTAAGAGCGCCGAGATCGATGCCAAAAAAGCCACTCGCTCGGGGAGTCGGACGCCAGTAGCGGCCGCGAAAATTGGCGTGTCAAAGGTCTTTATGGAAGGCAAAGATATGGACGCCAATTTGTATCGCCGGGACCAATTAAAAGCCGGTAATAAAATCGAAGGCCCCGCAGTGGTACTGGAGATGGATTCAACCACAGTGATCCTCTCGGGCCATACCGGCAATGTCGACAAGTTCGGCAACATATTGATCGCACCGTCAGCTTAAGCGAGGGAACGAAACATGCCAGCAACTATTGTTGAAACCAATTCTAAGAAATTAAAGCGTAAAGACATTGATCCCATTACGTTGGATATCATTGAAAACGCGATGATGAACGCGCGTTACGAGATGGACGCCGTTGTTTTCCGGACGGCGATGTCTCCGGGTATTCGGGAGCAAAACGATATGTTCCCGATGATTGCGAATCTCGAAGGTAAGATGGTCGTGGGCCAATTTGGAAGCTTTATCCACGGTTTTAAAGAAGCCTACGACGGCAGTATTGAAGAGGGCGATCTGTTCCTTACGACTGACCCCTACGCCTGTAATGGCGCTATTAGTCACATCAATGACTGGCTATTACTGCGGCCTATTTTTAAAGATGGCCGATTGATTGCCTATGCGGCGATGTTTGGTCACATGACCGACGTGGGCGGCAAGGTCCCGGGTAGTTTGCCAACCGATGCCAGAGAAATCTTCGAAGAAGGCATTCGCGTGCCGCCACTGAAGATCTTCAAAAAAGACGAATTACAAACCGATGTACTGGAATTGATTCTGCACAACAGTCGCATGCCCACATGGAACCGCAGTGACTTTAACGCGCTGGTCGCCGCGATGCGCACCGCGGAGAAGCGTGTGATCGAGATGGCAGAGCGTTTTGGAGATGACGAGTATTACTCGGCACTGGACGAGCTGCTGGCGCGCAACAAGCGTGCCATGGCGAAGTTGATCAAAGACACCGTGCCCGAGAAGAAGCAGCATTTTGAGGACTACATTTGTGATGATGGCCTTGGGATGGGGCCCTATCGTATTAAATGCGCGATGTGGCGCGATAAAGGCAAAGTGATCTTTGATTTTGAAGGCACTGATCCTCAATCGATCAGTTCCATTAACTTCTATCTGAACGAAGAAATGTTCAAGATGTTTTGCGGCGTTTATATGATCATGGTGTTCGATCCACAGATCATGTTTAACGATGGCTTTTATGACCTCATGGAAGTCCATATCCCTAGCGGCACCTTATTAAAGCCACGGGAACCGGCGGCATTGTCCTGTCGAACCCACGCCCTAGGGAGAATATTCGATGTGCTGGGCGGCCTGCTGGGACAAGGTGATCCTGATTTCTTGGCGGGGGCGGGCTTCTCTGACAGCCCTCATTTTATGTACTCGGGTTATGACAAGAATGGCGAGTGGTATCAGCTCTACTCGATTGGTTTTGGTGGGATACCAGGCAAGCCGTCTGGTGATGGCCCCGATGGTCACTCACTCTGGCCAAGCTTCACTAACGTACCCAACGAGTTTCTCGAAAGTTACTTCCCGCTGCGTATCGAGAGTTACGAAACCATTACCGATAGTGGGGGCGCCGGGTACAACCGCGGCGGAAATGGTCTCCGCATGGGCTACTGCTTCCTTGAGCCAGGGACCATCTCTATTCACGACGACCGTTGGTTGACTTATCCATGGGGTGTGAATGGTGGTGAGCCGGGACGGCGGTCTGAGAAGATCCTCAAGCGCGCAGACGGTAGCACAGAGAGGATGCCGAGCAAGTGCGATCGTATTGTCGTCAGTGCGGGGGATATTTTGTACTTTAATACGTGGGGTGGCGGCGGTTGTGGTGACCCCTTCAAGCGAGAAACCGAGCGCGTTGAGTTCGATGTGCGCGCAGGGTTGGTGTCGGTGGAAGGCGCTCGTCGCTATGGCGTTGTGATGAACGCTGATCTGACGGTCGATGAGAAGAAAACCAAAACGTTGCGAGCGCGCATGACTAAGCAGCGCGGTAAGGTCAAGATGTTTGACCGAGGCGGTGATATTGCGGAGCTTAAGAAACGGTGCAAGAAGGAAACCGGGCTAGATGCGCCTCGTCAGCCTGAGTTTCAGGCCTGGGCGTTGAAGTATTTGGAAGACCAGCCAAAAGTAAAAGGGCGTGTCAAAGTTGCCCGAGGTTGATCCGACAACCTTCAGTTAATGTCATCGAAAGCCGGGTTAGCCCGGCTTTTTTTTATGGTGTTTTTAAGTGTCAACGAGGCAGCTCGCTGCGGTCCTTGAGCTCGCTGCAAAGTAATCTCTGGTGGCGCTAGTAGATAGTTGTACCCGACGACGACAGTTCGGCTATTAGCGTCACGGCGTTAATTGATAATAGCCTGTGCGGCGCCATTCGTTATCCAGTGACAGGGTATCTGTACGAGGCCTATTTTACTGAGCGCACTGTGTCGTGCCGCGACCTGATCTGCACTTGATGACCTTGACCTGAGCCGAGGGCCTTGTACCGACATAGGCGGGTATTCATAGGCGAGGGCTTGGACGGTAGCGGGGTGGGTCACGCCCCACCGACGGAGCAAAAA
>CAJWWJ010000165.1 GCA_913048575.1 uncultured Halieaceae bacterium | reverse complement strand
AGCATCACGCGATTCAACATGCCGCGGTAACGCCAAGAACGGACTGGATTTCGATCTAGCCAAGGCAGCGCGAAAGGGATCACCACCGATGCCGCGAAGAACACAAAGCCCCAGAATTTATCGGGAACCGCGCGCAACACTGAATAAAACGGCGTGAAGTACCAGACCGGCGCAATGTGTGCCGGCGTCTTCAATCCATTGGCCTCTTCAAAGTTGGCAAACTCTAAAAAGTACCCAGACATTTCCGGCGCAAAAAAGATGACGGCGCAAAAGAAAAACAAAAAGACCGCGATACCCTGCACGTCGTGAACTGAGTAGTAAGGATGGAACTTGATGCCGTCTAGGGGAATGCCGTTTTCGTCCTTCGTTTTCTTTATCTCAACACCATCGGGATTATTCGAGCCTACCTCGTGCAACGCCAAAATATGCAAGACCACCAAAGCGAGCAAAACGATGGGGAGCGCCACTACGTGAAGCGCAAAAAATCGATTCAGTGTGATGCCAGACAGAAGGTAATCGCCTCGGATCCAGGTCACGATGTCTTCACCCACAACCGGTATGGCGCCGAACAAAGAGATGATCACCTGCGCACCCCAGTAGGACATCTGCCCCCATGGGAGCACGTAACCCACAAACGCCTCAGCCATCAACACGATGAAAATCATCATACCGAACACCCAAATCAACTCTCTGGGTTTTTTGTAGGATCCGTACATCAATGCGCGCATCATATGGAGATAGACCACAATGAAAAAAGCGGATGCTCCGGTTGAGTGCATGTACCGCAGCAGCCACCCGTAATCGACATCCCGCATGATGTATTCGACCGATGCAAAAGCCTCCTCTGAGGAGGGCGTGTAATTCATCGTCAACCAAATACCGGTCAGCAGCTGATTCACCAGCACCAACAGCGAAAATACGCCAAAGAAATACCACAAATTAAAGTTCTTGGGCGCGTAATACTCAGCCATGTGAGTATTCCACGTTCTCGTCAGTGGAAGACGAGCATCAATCCAAGAAACCAGACCTGTTAGTGCCTTTTCCATCAGACTGCCTCCGCGTCAACGCCGATCACTAGGACGTTTTCGCCTTCAAAAGAGTAAGGGGGAACTTCTAAATTAGCAGAGGCTGGAACACCCTTGTACACCCGCCCTGCTAAATCGAACTTAGAGCCATGACACGGGCAGAAAAAGCCACCAAGCCACTCATCACCGCCCATATCGGCTGCGCCAACCTCGGGCCGAAACTTTGGCGCGCAACCCAAGTGGGTGCACAGCCCAACAATCACTAGCAACTCTTCGTTGAGCGCCCGAGCTTCTCCGGAGATGTAAGCAGGCTGCGCCGACGCTTCTGACAGGGGGTCCTTCAGATCACCATTCAGCGTTGCCAGATCCGACACTTGCTCTGCTGTTCGACGGAGCACATACACGGGCTTGCCACGCCACTCAATCACCACCATTTGCCCCGGCTCTATACCGCCGATATCGGCTCTGACCGGCGCGCCAGCGGCCTTGGCTTTTTCCGACGGATTCCAAGACCCCAAGAAGGGCACGGCAACGCCTGCGACGCCGCCCACACCCACTACTGAGGTGGCCGCGGTAAGAAACCGTCTGCGAGTCTCGCTGTGATCACCTGCTGTGTCATGAGCTTCAGTTGTATCGGTCATGCTTAGACGTCTCCCGTGTTACCGCTGAGCCACTCCGCGGGTCAAAACACGCGACAGTGAGCGGTGAAGCAAGATAGTTAGTGCGTAGTGCGCGCGAAGTGTAATGCTCACGCCAGCTACCAGCAAGTTGAAATACGAATTCGCGGCCAGACAGGATCAGTGCGCTTTCCTAACAAATGATCCTCTCGGAAACCCACACCCGACTAACCGGGCCGTTTAGGGTGGTTATTCGCCCGATCACATCGCGACTGAGCGGCGCCCATCGTGCGTCGCCCACCCACGAACCAACCAAGCTGCTCGCTACATCCCAGGCCCCGGGGGATCACCCTCTCCGAGTTGACTACCAAAGCAAAAAAAAGCCGGCACAGGTGCCGGCTTTCGAACGTGTAGGCGAGAAACTTATCGCTTGGAAAATTGAGGGCGACGTCGCGCCTTCCGCAGGCCTACCTTCTTACGTTCGACTTCTCTTGCGTCTCGCGTGACGAAACCAGCCGCTCGGAGCGTTCCCCGGAGACTCTCGTCATAATCCAACAGCGCCCGCGTCAATCCATGTCGGATAGCGCCCGCCTGACCAAAGCTTCCCCCGCCACACACGGTGACATTGGCATCGAAACTCGCTGCATTCTCAGTCAATTCCAGCGGCTGCCGGACGATCATTCGAGCTACTTGACGACCAAAATACTCGTCAACGGGACGACCGTTCACCGTAATGTTGCCGCTACCGGAGCGAAGGAATACACGCGCGGTGGAGGTCTTTCGTCGACCCGTTCCGTAATACTGTGCGGTTGCCATTATGGTCTCCTCAGATCGTCAGTGGCTGCGGCTGTTGCGCCGAGTGCGGATGCGCAGGACCCGCATACACCTTAAGTTTTTTCAGCATTGCGCGGCCCAGCGGATTTCGGGGCATCATCCCTTTCACCGCGCGCTGAATGACACGCTCAGGGGCGCGCTCAATCACCTGCTCAAAGCTAGCCGCCTTAATACCACCCGGGAAACCAGTGTGGTGATAATAAATCTTGTCTGTTCGTTTTGCGCCAGTCACCTGGATTTTCTCACAGTTGACCACCACCACGTAGTCACCCATATCCATATGCGGGGTGTACTCTGGCTTATGCTTGCCACGCAAGCGGTGCGCTATCTCAGTTGCAAGACGCCCGAGTGTTAAATTCTCAGCATCCACAACGAACCAATCGTGGTGAATGTCGTCTGCCTTGGCGCTATATGTTTTCATGCCGGAGTCTCAAGGGCGGTATTAAAGGAGCGCGGATGTTACTGGACTGTTTGAGCCCTTTCAATAGTTATTTTGTCGCCCCGCGCTTACGGTCGGTGCTCGGCTCGCAGGTATTCGTGGGTGCGCATCTCTTGTAGCCTTGAAACCGTTCTCTCGAACTCAAAACGCAACCTCGTGCCATGGTAGAGGGCCTCAGGCGCACAGGCCGCGGTGGCGATCAATTTGACATTGCGATCATAAAACTCGTCGACTAGATTAATGAAACGCCTAGCTGAATCCTCTTTATCGCGCGCTAAGACGGGAATTTGTTCGACCAATATGGTGTGATATTCCCTTGCCAGCTCCACGAAATCAGCAGCACTGCGCGGCTCGTCGCACAATGTGGAAAAGGTAAACCAAGCCATCCCTGGCGCCGAAGCGATCAGTTGCATACGGCGTTGGTTAATCTCCAACCACTGTGGCGCAACAGCCGATGACCCTGACCCCGCTGCGAAATCAGCAACAGCCTGCCCGCCCAACGAGGCAAAATAACCCGCTAACGCCTCGTGTGCAGCCCCATCATGCGGCGTATGCCATAAGGCTGCTCGCTGCAACGTTCGAAATCGATAATCAGTCGGCGCATCGAGGTGAACCACCTCCAGATGCCGCTCAATCAGCGCAATCGCAGGCAAAAACCGTGCCCGCTGCAGTCCATCACGATACAAGTCACTCGGCGGGATGTTGGACGTCGCCACCAACGTGACACCGCGTTGAAATAATGCCTCGACCAACCCCGCCAGAATCATCGCATCGCCGATATCACTGACAAAAAATTCGTCAAAGCACAGTACCAGCGCCTCATCCGCGATCTCGTCCGCAACCCGTTCCAACGGATTTTTTGCGCCGCTGTGGGCAGCCAACCTACCGTGAACACGCTGCATGAACCGATGAAAGTGAACCCTCAACTTGCGCGGCCAAGGCAAACAGTCGAAGAAGCTATCGACCAACAACGTCTTTCCTCGGCCCACGCCCCCCCAGACATACAGTCCGCGCTCCGGCTCCCGAGTGCGACCTAATCGCCGGGCAGCACGCGCCCAAACCCCCTGATCGGTCTCGTAACGTTTCAACAGGCGGTGATAGAGGTCGTTCAGACGATCAATCACCTCTGCCTGAGCAGCATCTTCCAATAGCTCGCCAGCTTTCAACGCGAGTTGATAATGCTGTGAGGGAGATAAATCTTGTGGCATTTCCACCATAAGCCCGCTGTGAGCCCCTACGGGCTTGGTTTTTCGCGGCGCAGAATAACACGAGCCACAGGCGCTAGGCGCAATCAGGCTCGAAATGTCCCCCCAGAGCCTGACGGCAACTCGCGGGTACAGTACACTGAGCGCAGGGCGAAGCGTGACACTGCCAGCCGTCAATCAAAACATTAACCAGTCAGGTTCATATCAAATAGCAATGAGCCGGCACCGCGCAAGCATCAGGAGGCACCCACTCCCATGTATTCACTCGTTAACCTCATTATTG
>CAJWWJ010000164.1 GCA_913048575.1 uncultured Halieaceae bacterium | reverse complement strand
GGCGGCAAACAGCCACATCCCACATAGGTACTGTGCTGGTATATCCAGCCAGCCACTGGCTACCGCCAACTGGCAACCCGAGGGCATGATTAAAGTGAGGGCAGAGCGCGGTAAACGGTCCAGCACCATGCCGAGCTGAAGAACGGTTTGTCTGGTTTCTATGCTCAGCGTCGTCCGCTCGGACCACTTGGCCGCGATGAAAACGCCAACGTCGGTCCCCACCCAAAAAACCAGTAGCAAGATGTGCAGATACAGCCAGAAAGCATCCATGGCTCCTCCTCTTTTTTATTGTTTCGTGACGTTTGCCCCGGATTCCAACACGTCTTTAATCAGCCTGAATCGGTCTTGTCCCCACTCTGCATCCTGAGTCTCATTGGGCTCGAAAGCATCGAGCGCTTCCCGAGTAATTGCTCCCGACTCAATCAATAGTGATTCCAGCGTTTTGACCCGCTCACTCAATACCGAATGTTCGGTCATAAGGCGCACGATGATGGCTAATAAGCGGTCGATCTCCGGGTCCGAGAAGAAGGCCGGGCGCCCCGCCTTGACGGATTTTTTTTCGCTCATCAGCTGTCGCCGCTTTTTCGAGCGCCAAAGGCATACCAGGTGATGGTGTCAGAGAGGCGGCCCGTGTCTGCATCAAATGAAGCAGTCGCGCCCGACGCCTCAGCGAACTCAGCTTCGCTGACATAGGTAAATCGCGGCAGCGTCGCCTGAAAGAAATCCTGCTCTGCGAAGCCTGCGTCGGAGCAAAGACCCGGATAGCTGAGATCACGAAAATCTTTGTAAAAGGGCTCGTTGTTATAAAAGCAGTCCCAGTCGAGGTAAAACGCGTCGTAGGCGCCCAACGCGTCATTTGGCGGTAGCTCCATATTAATAAGCACGCCTCCCGGCTTGAGGACGCGATGAGCCTCGCTGAAGAAAGCCCTGATCAATTCAGTCGGCAACTCATGGAGGAACATGGACGAGAACACCACATCTACACTGCTGTCGCTATAGGGCAGTGCATCACAGAGCGCTTGTTTGAACTGAATAGGGATACCCATCGCTTCGGCACGGGCATGGCCATATTGCAGGCAGGGTGAGGCGGCATCCAGGCCGTGTACCTCTGCCTCCGGGAAGGTTTGTTTCCATGGCAGCGTGTTGTGTCCGATTGTGCACCCGACATCGACAATCAGCTTGGGATTCAAATCGGGCCATTTTAGGCGCGTAAAGTTGGCCATTGAGTGACCGATGTCATCGAGGTTCTTTCCCATCACGCCGAAAGAGAAAACGTCCAGACCATTGTCATAGACCACACCGGCTTCGGCACCTTGACTATGGCCACCCTGATAATTACCCGGCATCAGATGCACATCCATCGTGTCGCTGTAAGCAGGCAGAGCAACCTTTTCGTCCAGCGCCAGAGAGCCGCCATGAGTTGGTGAGGTTGCGGTGCTGATGTGATTGATGGAGTCGGGGTCCGATTCGATCGCGCGCAGCACAGACTGCCATACCAGTTCCTGAGTGGCGCAACGCAGGCTGGAGTACCACTTAAATAAGCCTCGCTCCTTGAGAAATTGATGGACCGCTTCGCCCGAGGTATGGCTCTCACCCGCGTCGGTACTGGCCTGCTCGTAGTCTGCCTGCATTTGCACAGCGAGATCGGTAAGCACCCAGGCCCGCATGGAGGAGGTGAAGCGCTCGCGTGCCCGCTGATTAAGATCTTTGTTCAGTGCCAGGGCATGTTGCAGTCCCGCCATGATTCAGGCTCCCTCTGTATACCGCATCGCGTGGTTAGGCCCCGCTAGCCACTTAAGAGACATGTTGATTGACTAATAGCGATAATGATATACGGATATAGCAATTCCTTCGCAATTACTTTAAGAGTGATAAAAGCAAGCCACCAGGGAAATAATTTTATGAAAAACTACTTTCAGCGCTCGGGCCTGCCGATGCTCGTTTCAGCGGCAATTACAACTGTGCTCCCCAACGCGGCATCTGCTCAGCTTGAGGAAGTGCTTGTCACCGCCGAGCGGCGGGAGGCGTCCGTCCAGGATGTCCCGATTGCCGTCAGCGCCTACAGCCAAGAAATGATAGAGCGGCTGCAGATTGACGATACGCTGGATCTCATAAACGTGGTGCCCAACCTGTTTGGTGGCAACAATACAGGCTTGGGAACCGCCAACATGTACTACCTGCGTGCGCAGGGAAACGACGAATCGATCTCTACATTTGACCCACCAGTCGGCACCTACGTCGACGACGTGTACATCACCCGGCAGAACGTCAACAACGTTGCTTTATTTGATGTAGAGCGGATTGAGGTGTTGCGCGGGCCGCAAGGTACGCTTTACGGGCGCAATACCACGGGCGGTGCGATCAGCGTCGTTATGAAAAAGCCGTCTGACACCATGCAGGGTTATGTTGAAGCAGGTGCGGGTAATTGGGGCAAGACCATGGTGCGCGGCAGCATTGATTTGCCACTGAGCGACAATGTCTTGACCAAATTCTCCGCCTACTATGTTGATACTGACGGTTACCTTGAGAACCGCACTGATGGCAAAGACTACAACGAGGCGGACCTTACAGGTATCCGCGCAGCATTGCGTTGGCTGATCTCGGACTCAATGACCTGGGATATCGCAGTGGATGGTGGAAAGTCAGAGGTGGCCAATATCCACGGTTTTTTGGATGGCGATGACCGTTACTCGCTCTCCGTTCTGGGCAGTGGGCTGCCAATGGGCGGCGGCATGTCTGACTATGGTAACGAGGTCGACACGCTGAATATCACCTCTAATCTCGCGTGGGACGCCATGGGCGGCACGGCCAATCTGATTTTTGGTGCGCGCTCGATCGAGCAAGACTTTCTACTGAACTTCCCTTTTTCACTCGATTTCTTCCCAGACTTTTTCATCATTGATAATCAGGGCGAGCACGATATGTACTCGGCCGAGTTGAAATGGTCCGGAGACATTATGGACGGGCGGGCGTTCCTGCAGACCGGCGTCTATTACATGGATGAGGACAACGAGGTCGACTTTGTTGATTACCTGGACCTCGCGGCAGTTGGTGTCCCGGCACCACCCTCTACTGCCTTCACGACACTGGCTGATCGTCTTCTGAGTAACACTACCGAGAGTTTCGCCGTCTATGCGCAGGCCGATATCAAGATCGGCAACAACGGCACCCTGACCTTGGGTGCGCGCTATACCGATGAAGAGAAGACGGTCGATTTCCAGGGAACGGTGAACTCCGCCGGTATGGTGGCTGCGGGCATCCCGCTGTCGCAAAGCGAGCAGGAGATTACCCCGCGGATTGCCTATGCACACAAGTTCACTGATAACCTCATGATGTACGCCTCCGCAACTAATGGCTTTAAGTCTGGTGGCTGGAACGCCCGTGGATCCAGCTCGGCTGCGCTTCAGGCATTCGCACCGGAGACGATTTGGTCCTATGAGTTGGGGATGCGCGGAGACTGGATGGACGGCCGTCTGCGCACCAATGTCACGCTGTTCTATTCTGATCTCGAAGACTTGCAGACTACCTCTGCCACGCCGGACGGTCAGTTCCTGACTACCAATGCGGGGGGGTTGGAAGTGCCGGGTATTGAAGCCGAGATTACTGCCCTTCCAACCGATAACTGGCAGATTTTTGCTGCACTGGGTTGGCAAAATCCGGAGTATAAGGATTTACCCGGCGGCTGTGTGACACCTAACGCCAACCTGGCAGCTTACGATGCTGACTGCAACATCGCCGAACCCAAGCGCAGCCCGCATCAGACTTATACCCTTGGCACATCAATCGATTTTTCCTTGGGGGGTGTGACGGTGACGCCAAATATCATGTTCCGATACTTGGGCTCTCAGTATCCCGGCACACGCAACACTGGCTATAACGAGTCGGTCACCTTACTCAATGCTGGCGTCAAACTATCCATGGCTGATTCGCCCTGGGAGCTGAACCTCGAGTGCAAAAATTGCGGTGACAAAACCTACACCCAATCTTTCCTCTTCACGCGCTACTACAATATGCCGGTAACTTATTTGGCGACATTGAAGTATCGATTTGGCGGCTAACATCATCTGATTGCTGGCCTTTGTGAGCTGCAGGTTCAAAAATCGCCCCGCCGAGTCAAAATCGAGCGGGGCTTTTTATTTCTAACCTTGGTTACTAAGCCGTCTTTTTGCTGACTGAGTAGTGCCCACCCGCAGTTCGGCTGCAGCGAACCACTGTCAGTGCATTTCTTCGCCGCCACTCACGTTGATCGCTTCACCGCTTATGAAGCTTGCATCGTCGGATGCGAGAAAGGCGCACATTGCGGCGGTATCAGTCGCTTGTCCAATACGCTGTAGCGGGATGCGCGCGGCCATCTCCTCGAGATAGGCGGCTTCTGTCAGGCCCTTGAAGGCAGAAAAGTAGGCGTTTTGAGCACTGCCTA
>CAJWWJ010000163.1 GCA_913048575.1 uncultured Halieaceae bacterium | reverse complement strand
GGGGATTTATGCAGCTAGGACGTTTTGCCGCCGCTTACCAGCAGCGTTTTGGAGAGTTGCCGTCTGAAACCTTGCGCGGCGAGCACGCTGTGTCCATCAATACCAAGTAATCATCCCACCAGAGAGTTTATGCGGGCACCCTCAATGACGACATCATGAGGGGCCCGCAAGCCCCATCGTTTGTCTGCCCAGCGTGCGTTTTACTGGTTGCCTTCCATCAGCAAAGGCATAAGCGGGCTGTGTTGCTCGGGGCCCATAGCACTGTAACCGCCATCGACTGGGATTTCTCCACCGGTCATATACGACGCCTCGTCAGACGCAACAAACGACACAACGTTAGCTACTTCATCGCCGTTCGCCACCCTGCCCATCAAGTTATAGGGCGCAGACACTTTGTCGGCATGGGCTCGGTTGTCCCCTGTGAGGCCTTCAAACGGGTCAGACCAAATGTGACCGAGGACCAGCAAGTTCACGCGGATATTGTCCGCGGCGTATTCTACAGCCTGCGTTTTTGAAAGATGCCGCAGCGTGGCTTTAGCCACGGGATAGGCCCAGCGCCCGATGTGCGGAAATGCGCCAGAAATTGAGCCAATATTAATAATATTCCCTCCAGCGCTTTTGAGTGAAGATCGCGCCATTTCACCCAAGATTGCTGCCGAAACGGCGTTGGTGTTCAGGGTGTCGAGCCAAGTTTGCCTATCTGTGTCTGCACCTTCATCGCCGTATGAGCAGGCATTGTTGACCAGAAGATCGATGCGTCCAAAGCGCGCTACGGTGGTGTCAACCAAGCGCTGTAAATCAGCGTCTTCCCTGATATCTGTGGCAATGAATACGCAACGTTCACCCAGCCCTTCCGCGATTGCCTTTCCTTTGTCTACGCTTCGTGCGGCGACAATAACGGTTGCACCGTCAGCATGTAATCGCCGGGTAATGTTGGCGCCGATTGACGCCGCTCCACCGGTGACGACCGCCACTTTGTTTGTAAATTTGCCCATATCGGATGCTCCCGAAACCTACTTGTCTAGTACACAAAAGTGTATCGAAACCTGAGTCACCGCCGATGGGTTTTGCGCGTATAACGAGATTTTCTTGCACTTATCGCACAAGCATTGCACTGACTGAATAGTGCCGCAGAGTGCCTTTGGCAATACTGAAGATGCCCAGAGTTCACGCAGGATGCGTTTTTACCGCCACATTCATAAAAAGGATGTAACCATGCCGCAGACGCGATACCCAAGACTCATGCTCCCTCTCGCTATTTCCGAGTCCGGGCTCGATACTGCGGCGCTGCTCAGCGCTACGGCTGCTAGTAGCCAAAACAGCGATCCAGTAACGCAAACGACATTCGCGAGGAAATCTTGGTGACCGCTCGCATGCGCGGAAGAAATCTGCAAGATGCTCCCGTGTCGGGTACTGCATTAACCATCAGCGCAGATTCTTAAGAGGCGCCTTGTGTCTGCAACCACGAGAAGCGTTGGCATAATCGGTGCCGGAATTGCCGGCCTATGTACGGCTAAAATCTTTAAGAGCTTTGGCTATCAGGTCACTGTTTTTGAGAAAGAGGCTGACGTAGGCGGTGTCTGGTCGGCTTCTCGGCGCTACCCAGGTCTCACCACGCAAAACCCGCGAGACACCTACGAATACTCTGACTTTCCTATGCCCAGCGACTATCCAGAATGGCCCAGCGGCGAGCAGGTTCAGCAGTATCTCGAAAGCTATGTCGAGCACTTTGCTCTCATAGACGACATTCACCTTAACACCCGTGTGGTGTCAGCCGATTGGGGTGAGGCGACGGGTCATTGGAACGTTATCACCGAGCTGGGGCGAAGCACTGGCCGCGAGGTGTTTTCATTTGACTATTTAACCGTCTGCAACGGCATTTTCAGCGTTCCGTCTATTCCAGAGTACCGAGGCGCGTCACGCTTCGTCGAAGCAGGCGGCAGCTTGTGCCACACCAGTGAGTTCACGCAACTTGAAGACGCGCGTGATAAAAACGTGTTGGTGGTGGGGTACGGGAAGTCCTCCTGTGATGTCGCCAACGCGACAGTGGATATCAGTGCCAGCACGACAGTCATCGCCCGGCATTTGATTTGGAAGATACCTAAGAAGCTCAAGAACATACTCAACTTTAAATTCTTATTCTTGACGCGTATGGGAGAGGCGCTGTTTCGTTACATTCGACTACAAGGGTTTGAGAAGTTTCTCCATGGCCCCGGAAAACCAGTACGCGACGCTATGCTCAACAGCGTTGAATCCGTAGTAGCAACACAACTGCGCTTGCGCGAGATCGGATTGCACCCTGAAAAACCTTTAGAAACCATTGCCCGGAGTACCGTGAGCTTGGTTACTGACGGCTACTACGAAAACATGATCAGCGGCCGCCTTCGCATGAGGGCCCGGGTTGAAATCGCCGAATTGCTTGCCGGTGAGGCCAAACTTTCGACGGGTGAGACGATACCTGCAGATATCGTTATTTGCGGCACCGGATGGCACCAACGCACTCCATTCTTCAGCGATGAACTGAAGTCTAAGCTCACTGACAGCCAGGGTAATTTTCGCTTATATCGCACGATGGTTCCTGTGGGCGTGCCTCGACTGATGTTTAATGGCTACAACTCATCATTTTTTAGCCAGCTAAACGCCGAGGTAGGGGCTTTATGGTTAATCGAGCTGATGACCAACAATATCACCCTGCCCCACCCCAGTGTAATGAACCAAAGTATTGATGAGCGGCTGGCTTGGACGGAGGCGCGGACTGACGGTAAGCACTCCAAAGGCACCAACATTATTCCGTTTTCAGTACATCAAATGGATGAACTACTCAACGAGATAGACTTAAACATAGGGGTATTCAAACGCTTTACGCAATGGTTAATGCCAGTGGTGGGTCCTGATTATAAGAAGCTAATGGCAAGGTTATTGGCTCGCCACAAAACACCGTACCCTCCAAAGAACTCGTTCAGTGCCTCGAGGCACGCTCCAAAATCGTTACGGTAAAGCTGACCCGGAGACAGGCAGTAACTTAGCCTGATTCGCACCGATGTGGGGAACGCGCACGGGGGTATTCCGGCAGTGACAGTGCGTATCAAACACGCTCCAGAAGCGTCGCGACCCCCTGACCAACGCCGACACACATTGTGCATAGCGCGTATTGGCCACCTGTCATAGAGAGCTCTCTCGCCGCCGTCAATATGAGCCGCGCACCACTCATTCCAAGGGGATGGCCCAGAGCAATGGCACCGCCGTTAGGATTAACGCGAGGATCATCATCCGCCAATTCAAGGCCCCGAGTGACAGCAAGCGATTGACTGGCAAAAGCCTCATTGAGCTCAATGACCGACAGCTGATCAACCGACACGCCGGTGCGAGCCAGTAACTGCTGGGATGCAGGCAAGGGGCCGATTCCCATTACCCGCGGTGCGACACCAATCGTCTGCATTGCAACAACGCGAGCGATTGGCGATAGACCCCATTTAGCCGCCGCCGCTTCAGATGCCATCAGCAGGGCCGCTGCACCATCGTTCACACCCGAAGCGTTCCCGGCAGTCACCGTTCCTTGGTCCGCAAAGGGCGTAGGCAACTCTGCTAGCGCCTCCAAGGTCACTGAGCTACGGGGGTGCTCATCCGTTTCAAAAACATCAGTGATGCCTCCTTTTTTTCTCACCTCTACGGGGGAAATTTCTTCCAGAAATCGTCCAGTTTCAATCGCCGCAGCAGCTTTTTTCTGTGAGCGATAAGCGAACAGATCCTGGTCTTCTCTTGCTATGCCGAACTCTGTCGCCACTAGCTCTGCTGTTTCTGGCATTGAGTCGGTGCCGAATCGCTTCTTAAAAAGCCGATTTTCGAATCGCCAGCCGATTGTCGTGTCATATATCTCGGCGTTTCTCGAGAACGACGTGGCCGCTTTTGGCATCACAAATGGCGCCCTCGACATGGACTCAACGCCACCTGCAAGCGCTAGCTCGATCTCGCCCGATCTTATCGCCCTCGCTACAGTCCCCACCGCATCCATGCCCGAGGCGCATAACCGATTGACGGTCACGCCCGGCACCGTCTCTGGCAGGCCTGCCAGTAGTGAGGCCATGCGCGCGACGTTGCGGTTATCCTCGCCGGCCTGATTGGCACATCCGAGCATGACCTCGTCAATGCACTCGGGATCGACAGTGGGATTGCGTTCAAGTATTGCTTTTAGAGGAATCGCAGCGAGATCATCTGTTCTCACACGAGATAATGCACCCGCAAACTTCCCGATCGGCGTACGGATTCCGTCGCAAATGAAAGCAGCGCTCATAGGTCAACCTCAAACATAGACTCGACGCTGAGTTTAACCTGTTTAACCGTGGCATCCGGAATTTTAAGGCGTGTACCAAAGTCAGGCGTTTGCCTGCTATTGCGCTCTCATTATCTCTTTTTGCACAGGGTCTCTATTTGCACAGGGTCACGTTTTGTACGGATAGCGCCTCACACCTCAGGCGGTCATGAGGCCGCGCACCAGCGCCTCGCAC
>CAJWWJ010000162.1 GCA_913048575.1 uncultured Halieaceae bacterium | reverse complement strand
AAGTGTTTTGACAATTCACTCATGTGCTCGGCTTCCACCGCATTGGGTACCATGCCGGCATGCACGGCAACGCGCAGCGCAGCTTTTTCTTGAGCGGAAAATAAGTCGCTGCTTTCAAACTCGAACACTGCTTGTATTTTTTCTGCGCTGACATGGTGCTGTTGTGCCGCCTGAGCCGTGTGCGCTTGGCAATATCGACAGCCGGCAGCGTTGCTGACGGCAAACGCAATCATTTGCTTCAGGCCAGGATCGACTTCACCGCTGTGCAGAATCGTTGCGCCGAGACCCCCAAAGGCCTGAGTCAGCTCTGGCCAATGCGCCATGGTCATCATGGAGGTCGGCAAGAAGCCCATCGAGGCCTCTACCATGTCCAACATCGATGCTAACTCCGGTAACTCGTCGCGCTGCTTGGGTGTGATGTGTGTCATAGGTATTCCCGTTGTGATCGCCGCTAGTCAATTTTGAGCAGCTGCTTGCCGAGGTTTTGCCCGGTGTAAAGCCGCTGCAGGGTGGCGGGAATATTGTCAAACCCTTCCTGCACGTCGACCTGATAAATGAGTTGGCCCGATGAGACCCAGGCCATTAACTCTTGAACGGCTTCCATCGCTCGCGGCATGTAATCCAAAATGATGAAACCTTCCATTTTTGCTCGGTTAATGGTCAGGTTCGATAAATTGGCGGGGCCGGGCGCGGGCGTGGTTGCGTTGTAGGCAGAGATGCTCCCGCATAAAACAACTCGGGCGCGAAGATTCACGTGGTCTAGCGCTGCCTCTAGGATAGAGCCGCCGACGTTGTCGAAGAACACGTCCCAATTATCGGGACAATGGTGCGCAATTTGCGCGCTGACATCTTCATTTTTATAGTCGATGACGGCGTCAAAGCCGGCAGTCTCTTTTAACCACCGACACTTGTCGGGGCCGCCAGCAATGCCGACCACACGGCACCCTTTGAGTTTTGCAATCTGACCGACAAAGGAACCGGTGGAACCGGCAGCGCCAGATACCAGTACGGTGTCACCGGCCTTAGGCTGACCCACCTCCAGCAGACCAAAGTACGCCGTGAGCCCAGTAATACCGAGAACAGACAGCATCATTTCTGGCGACACCCCAGGTGGCAATTTCACCAGGCCCATCGGGCCTTCACCGGGTGCTGCGACGACATAATCCTGCCAATAGCCGGTCGTTTGTACGAGGTCACCTACTTGGTAGTCGGCGTGTCGCGAATCAACCACCTGCCCAACAGAGCCGGCTCGCATGGGAGCGCCGATGGCCACGGGCGGTAAGTACGCTTTTCGGTCCACCATCCAGTTTCGCTGTGCGGGGTCAAAGGACAAAAAGAGATTCTTGACCAGCACTTCATCATTTTTGGGCTCTGGAATGGGGGTCTCGGCGTACTCAAAATTGTGCGGCCCCACCATTCCCGATGGTCGCTCTGCTAGTAGCCATTGGCGATTCATTGTCACGATAACGCTCCTAATACGATGTTGATGTTTGCTGCTCGGCTTCCTGGCACGCTGTGGCGATTTGGTCGGCATTGTTTTGACCACTAGCCAGGGTGTCAGGAAGCTCGATCAGTATTTTTGGGATCCAGGTTCGACCTTGAAGCGGACGCTAAGGCGCTTGTTGTTTACCCTCAGATAGCACCCAAGATTTTGCTGATGTTTTTTCGAAACTTTTTCCCAAAGGGTGGGCGCGCGCCAACGATGGGCAAAATGTCGATCATCGTTTGACTGTAAATCGCGCGGCCGTGGCTCATATTTTTAAAGCCTTCGGGACCGTGGTAAGCGCCCATTCCAGAGGCGCCGACTCCGCCAAAGGGCAGATCCTCTTGCACGTAATGCAACGTAATGTCGTTGATACAGGCACCGCCACTGGGCACGTGATTGAGCAAGTACTCCTGTTCAGCTTTATCTTTGCCGAAGTAATACAGGGCGAGGGGATTCCGACGGGGTTCAATTTTGTCTGGCACTTCGGTGATATCGGTATAGGTCATGATCGGCAGAAGGGGACCAAAAATCTCCTCGTGCATGACCTGCATGTCCTCCGTCACGTTCTGCAGAATGTGCAGCGGCATGCGACGATTGTTTTCGGACGCTCGGGTCTTGTCAGCACCGACGATGGTGAGCTTAGCGCCCTTTGCTACTGCGTCATCAATGTAGCCCTGCAATCTGGCAAAGTGTCTTTCGTCAAAAACGCCGGCATAATCGGAATTCTCGGTGATGTTCGGATACATCGACTGCGTCTCCTGAATCACCCGTGCGATCAGCTGCTCTTCGAGCTCTTCGGGTACTAAGACGTAGTCGGGAG
This sequence comes from uncultured Halieaceae bacterium, assembly GCA_913048575.1. Taxonomy (GTDB): domain Bacteria; phylum Pseudomonadota; class Gammaproteobacteria; order Pseudomonadales; family Halieaceae; genus Luminiphilus. Next base: position 2,258 of record CAJWWJ010000162.1, on the reverse strand, counting down.
AGAGGCAGAGTTGCCCACCATTTAATAGCTTGCCGAATGTCAGGCGTGTTCCCGCGAGCTCAAGCTTGGCGCTGCGACCAATGACGACAGGCGACTTGCCCCCCAGCTCTAGTGTCACCGGTACCAAGTTCTTTGACGCAGACTGCATCACTTTTGCACCGATACGAGTAGAGCCCGTGAACAGCAAGTGATCGAAAGGCAGTTCTGCAAATTGTTGGCTGATAGCGGCGCCCCCGGTCACAACCGCGACTTCCTCTTCGGCGAAATAGCGGGGTATCACCTCGGCAAACAATGCCGCTGTTTCAGGCACGAACTCAGAGGGTTTTAGCATGGCTCGGTTACCGGCAGCCAGCGCACTCGTCAATGGGGCAACGGTGAGGCCAAAGGGCAAATTCCAAGGAGAAATGATGCCAACAACCCCCTTTGGGTAGTATCGGACTTGGCTCTTCCCGCCCAAAAAGTTCATGGGTTTATTAGCGCTTCGCTTTTCAGGTTTCATCCACGCTTTCAAATGTTTCATCGAATAGTCGATGGCCTCGACCTTTGATGCGAACTCTGAAAACAAGCTGAACTCGTAGGAGCGAGCATCGTTGAACTCACGTTTGGTGGTGGCCGCGAAGGCGGTTTTGTTTTCAATGATCAGCGCCTTGAGTCTTTTGAGGCGGTCAATGCGTGTCGCATAAGTGACTTCGCCCTCGGCGCGAAAATGACTTCGCTGTCGTTCGACCAATGCATTGAGATTTTGTTCGGTCACCGGTGTGATGTTGTCGTGTTCGGTCATGCCCATAGCGTCTCTCCGAGTTTGCGCTGCAGTGTCTGTCCGGCAATCTGCTGCGATTTGCCGACGCGTTTGCTGTGTTGAATTCGTTTAGGGATTGGATAAGGCTTCCGCGCGGATGCCCTCTATGATGCGAACGGCATTTTTAATAAAAAGCGGTTCAGACGAAAAACTGGCGATCAGATTTTGCACATCGGTGGGCAGTGCCTCGTCAGCCAGTGACGGGCTCTGATCGGTTTGCGTCGCACCGATCAATAGCACCCCCATTGTTTTGACGACCTCAACCGCTTGTGCAGCGCTCAACTGGAGCGCTGTCGCGGAGCGTTTCGCAACGCCCTCCACCTGCTCGATGAAGATTCGTTTTGATTCGATCAGCCGCGGGATCGCAACATTGTGCTCAATGACATGTTCGAGTCTGATGAGTAACGGTAAGAAGACGCCATCGGCGAGTGCCGTGCGGTAGAGCAGTTTGGCATACGCCTCACTGGTGATGTCGTCCGATAGCGCATCGATGAAGCCTCGGCTCCATCGCATTAAGCTTTGCTCGTAGAGGGTTAGGAACAGCGCTTCTCTGGTGTCGAAGTACAGGTAGAGCGTGCCCTTGGCGACGCCGCTTCTCTTGCCGAGTTGCGCCATCGAAAATGCCTCATAGCCCACTTCTTGAAAGTAGGTTTCAGCGGCTTCCAGTACGGCTTGTCGCCGCAGTGCCTTCTGTTCTGCGCTTCTCGCTCTCTGGTTAATCGAAATCGCTGCGCTCATCAGTATCTCCAAGGTGCTGTGTTGTCCGGTTCCCTGTTCGGTGACCGTCCGCCATCTTTAAGTGACCACTGGTCAACTATATAGCTGACCAGTGGTCATTTCAAGTGCGGGTAAACAAATAAGACAGTGCGCGGTAGGTCATGTGCAGACCTTGCGGCACTGAAGAGCGTTGGGCAGTGGGCCGGTATCCAGACGACGCGCGACCATAATGGCCGCTGCTGAAATGAGCGATGGGTGAGTCCGTCATCGATCAGTCGGCAGGTTACTGATTTCAGGGTGGCGGTCTCTGAAGGGGCGTGACGCCCAGACCGCCCGCATGCCTCTTGCGATCAACACCCTCTCACCGGTTACCGCGGTCGATACTCTGGCATACTGGTTGGGTCATCATTAGCAGCTCTGACTTATGGCCCACTACAGCATTCTCGACCTTGTTCCCATCACGCTTGGCAGCGACGCAGCCTGTGCGCTCGAGCGCAGTAAACAGCTCGCGATCAAGGCCGAATCCTGGGGTTACCATCGGTACTGGGTCGCCGAACATCACAACATGCCCGGCATCGCGAGCTCGGCCACCGCGGTGGTGATCGGACATTTGGCATCGGCCACTAAGACCATTCGTGTGGGGTCGGGCGGCATCATGCTGCCCAATCATGCTCCCCTGATGGTGGCAGAACAGTTTGGCACTTTGGCCACCTTGTACCCCAATCGAATTGATCTCGGGATT
>CAJWWJ010000161.1 GCA_913048575.1 uncultured Halieaceae bacterium | reverse complement strand
ACGATGAAGGACGGCCCGAAGGACTGGGAGCCAAGCTGACAGGTTAAGGACACCGGCACAGCGCTTGTATCGCCTCGAGGACCTTCTCTGATACGCCGTCTTGGGCTAACGTCTTGATACCGCCGTGCAAGCCTTTTCGACACAAATACGATAGGGTCGCCTAATACCGTAACGTATAGGTCAAGATGACTTTTCACAGAAACTCTAAGCTGAAGGAGAGGCGAAAATCCCTGTCCTGTATTAGTCTCTCCTTGAGCTCTTAAACGTCTACTCTTCGACTTGCTGACCAGACCTCTTCTTACACGCACCATGGCGCTTATCGCGTTACTCCAGTGCGCCCACCACGCAACATCTGCGGAGTTTGATTTAGAGCTGACCGCCGGTTACGCCTGGGATGACAACGTTGGCTTGGACGAACTAGAGAGAGCAACGGGTGAATCAGACGAAGTGACGTCTCTCGAAGCGCAGGCTTCTGCCTCGTTTACTTACAACGATAAAACCTCACTGAGGTTATCCGCCGGGCTAGTCGACGATGCCTATCAAGAATTCTCACAAGTGGATCGCCAAACCGAATCCTATGGCGTCAACCTCGAAACGCAAATTGCTGACACCACTATCGGCATCAATTGGTTTGATGTCTCGGCTGACCTTGATGGAGAGCCGTTCTTAACTTACGAACGTCTATCGCCCTATATTGCAGGCTTTCTCAGCAAACAATGGTTTATCCGCGGCGAATATATTTACGGGCAAAAAGAAATCGCCCGTCGCCCAGCGCGGGAAGCAGATAGTCACAGCGTATCGATCGACAGTTACTATTTTCTACAAGGACTCAAACGCTACGTCGTCATCGGCTACGCCTACCGAGAAGATGACGCCCGCGCCAACCGTTACGACTATAGCTCGCACGCGGTAAAAGCGAAGTACGTTCATCGAGAGACTTTCTGGCAACTGCCTTTCGAGCTCAAGCTTGAGGGCAAATTGGAAGACCGCCAATACAGTACCGCCGATCCGATGATCGGCACTGAGCGGGAAGATACGCGGATCCGCTTTGCGGCGGAACTGCGGGTCTCGTTCACTCAATATGCGTCAGTGGCCGTGACGGTCAAAAATTCTGACTATGACTCCAACCTTCCCACTGCCAGTTACAGCGATTTAGTCGTGGGCACTGAGATCAGGCTCTCGTTTTAGTGCCGCAGCAGGACGATCTCAGAACTGTAGCTGTCCATAACCATAAATTTGATCTCTGCCTGGTGCGCCAATATCCCTAGCACTGGCATACAAAGCGTCGAGCATCAGCGCGGGTTCAGCGGTGGACTGCAATAGCCGTGCAGCCGCTACCGTGACAAACGGCACCGCGTAAGAAGTCCCCGAAGATGCGGCAAAGCCGCCACCGGCTTGAGCATGACGAATATTGACGCCCGGGGCGGCGATGTCGACGTACTCACCCCGGTTCGCCAAACGGAAGGCACGACCTCGATCATCGGTCGCGGTCACGGCAACCACCTCAGGATAGGCTGCCGGATACATCGGTTGCGCCATTGGCCCGCCGTTTCCCGCTGCCGCAATTGCGAGCACACCCCTTTCTCGGACTCGTGTCAGCGCGGTCTCTAGTAGGCGATTAGAGGGTCCGGCAAGACTGATATTGATCACAGACACATCCTGGGTCATCAGCCAGCTCAATGCCTTGATCAGGCTCACCGTGCTGGCAAACTCACCCTGCTGCTCATTGTGGTCAAACACCTCAGCCGCATAAATTTTGGCACTCGGCGCCAATCCCAATGCTTGAGGGTCATTACTCGCGATAATCGACGCAATGGCGGTGCCGTGGGCGTTAGGTGGGCTGTCGTTGTCGACAAAGCGTTGTGTCGTGATCGACGAGTTAGAGAAAGCGCTGTGACGCTGATCAATACTGCTGTCAATAATGCCAATGCGAAGGGACAGGCCAGAGAGATCTGTAGGCGGAGGCAACAACTCTCTCGGTGCCAATCCCACCAAAGGTTGCTCATCATTTTGCGGATCTGGGACGCCCGCCGTGTACAAATGATTAAGATCAACATCTGCTTGCTGCCCGCCTATGACTTCATAAATCCCCGCCCTCGTTGCTGAGAGGTCGAAGCTGGCAGGTGCGGCCACCTCGGCGAGTAAAAAACCCAGCCCAGACAGCTCACTGACGCGATCAAATAAGTAGCCCTCTTGCGCGAGTTGCTCGAATACATCGGCCTCTGCCATCACCAGCCAGTGGTCTGTCTGAATGCGCAGTGCGTCTTCGCTCAGGCGCGACTCAATGTCCGCTAAAAAGTCTTCCATCACTTGCTCTATACGTTCTTCTGTTGCTTCTGACACGATCTCTGATACTTGGTCCTCAACCTCTTGCGCCGCCACCAAAGCAACGTTAACTCCCCAGAAAAAGGCCAATAGTGGGAGGCCCTTCAGGGAATATTTGGCTTGATGTCTCAGTGAGGTAGTGATCATCATGCGAGCTTACTCTTTTCTGGGTCGCGTCGGTACGGTGTCGACCCTCGGAAATGCGGCGATTAGCGGGGAATAAATCTCTGGCTGACACGTCGTTATTACAATAGGTTAATTATGACAACGCTGACGAGCCATCAAAGGCAGGACCTGATCGACGAGTTGCCGCGATTAAAGCGCTACTGCTTGTCGTTAACGTCAGATCCCGCAGATGCAGATGATTTATTGCAAATCACGGTCGAAAGGCTGCTAGAGAAAGGCATGCCAGCAGATGCCCACGTTGCGAAGTGGTCACACAGGGTATGCAAGAACTTATGGATTGATGAGATTCGATCCAGAGATGTACGGAACCGCTACGCATTATCAGAGGGCGTGATTGACGGAGCGGGGACCACTTCGGCGAATACCGAAGAGTCCGTGCAACTAGACCGAGTCTCCTCAGCAATGGAACAGTTACCTGCCGAACAGCGCGCTGCGCTGGTGCAGGTAGCAGTGGAAGGTCGCTCTTACGCTGAGGCGGCGGCTTTCCTGGAAGTGCCGATAGGAACCATCATGAGCCGCGTAGCGCGAGCTCGCAAGGCACTGGCAGCAAATTTGGAGTGGCGTGAAGAAAGGGAAGCCTAGGCTTCTAAAACTGGGACAACCCACTTGGGAATGGGTGTCGCAAAAAAGGCGAAAGACATGCGTGATGATCGAGAGAATGTAGTCGATATGGATGGTAGTCGGGTTGACGACGACCACCTGCTGTCAATGTACATCGATAATGAGCTCGATGCTGAGCGAACTATCGCGTTCGTGAGTCGTCTAAAGACTGAGCCGGCGTTAAGAAGGCGTTTGACGCAATTGGAAGAAAATGACGGATTAGTCAAGCGGGTCTATGCGCAAAGCTCTGATAGCATACCCAATCAGGTTGCAGCGCTGATCAATGCTGACAATGTCACTGTACTCAGACCGGCTCGCCAGTGGCGTCGCTGGACGACCGCTGCGGTGGCCGCATCGTGCGCTGCGGTGATAGGCATGGTGCTGAACACCAATCAGACCGCCGTCTTCAACCCGATGACCATCGATGCGCAAATGGCACATGCGTTGGAGTCCTCACCTTCTCGCGCAGCGGGCTGGGAAACCCTAGACGACGACCGAACGTTCCGCTCGGTACTCACGTTTCCCGCTGCCGATGGCAAGTGGTGCCGCGAATTTTTGCTGGCGCATCGCGAGTCAAACTGGCGTGGCGTGGCGTGTCGAGATGGCAGCAACTGGGTGAATCAGGTAGTGGGAAGTGAGGTTTTCTTAAACCAAGAAACCCAATACCGACCCGCCGGTGCGGACGACAGTCAAAGCGTCGCGCGCTTTATTGACGAGACGGCCACAGACGTGGCGCTTGGTCCGCAGCAAGAAGCCGCACTAATCCAATCAGGTTGGTAAATCGCACTACCCCACTCGCTGGTTCCTAGCGAACCAGCAGTTCAGAATCTGTGTTTTCTACTGCGCTTCTCTGGCCGGCGTGCTGGCCGCTCACGTATCATGCCGACACGACAGCCGGCCTCGTTTGCCTTCGATGATTGGCTGAGCCACTGATACGAGGTTCGTCTTATGAGTGCCCTTCCCTTTTTACTGCCTCTTGGCGGTGGCCTGATACTTGGCCTCGGCGCGTTATGGTTGCTCTACAGCCTCGGGCGGATCGCCGGTATTAGCGGCATTGCCTGGGGGGCACTAGCGGGTCCAGATCGAGATTGGCGCTGGCTCTTTCTCGCCGGCCTTTTGGGCGGCGGCGCGGTCACACATTGGCTCTTTAAAATGCCCTTGCCCGCCGAATCAACAGCCTCTTTAGGGCTATTAATTAGCAGCGGCCTGTTGGTCGGTTTCGGCACCCGCTTTGGCGGGGGTTGCACCAGTGGGCACGGTGTTTGTGGGATGGGGAGACGCTCGCCTCGATCGGTGATCGCCACCTTGATCTTTATGATGAGCGGCATGCTGACGGTCTATGTGGTGCGACACCTTCTGGGTGGTGGCGCATGAAAACCTGGTCAGCCATTTTCGCCGGTATGTTATTCGGCCTGGGTCTGACGCTGTCAGGCATGTCTGATCCGCTAAAAGTGCTGGGCTTTCTAGACGTATCAGGCGAATGGATACCCGCCCTCGCGTTGGTCATGGGCGGGGCGCTCATCGTATCGCTGGC
>CAJWWJ010000160.1 GCA_913048575.1 uncultured Halieaceae bacterium | reverse complement strand
CAACTCACCTCGCCCCACCAGAGTGATAAGCAGGGGGGAAAATGGCTGCAGTAAGGCAGCGAGTGACCCCCCCTGCTTGCGCCGATGAGCACCTCGAACAACCGCACTGCACCGACCTGATTCGGCAGTGAGAAGCTCTATTAAGAGCCCGCTGTCCCCATACGCCTTTCGGTTCAGCACCCATGCTGGCTGCAGCATCGTCATGATTCACTCAACGGATCCAGCCCCAGCGTTTTCAAAGCCCTAATGTCGTCGGACCAACCCGACTTCACCTTAACCCATAGCTTCAGCATCACCTTAGCGTCGAATGCGCGCTCCATATCCTTTCTGGCAGCCGTACCGATCGATTTGAGACGCCCGCCCGACTCGCCGACAAGAATCTTTTTCTGTCCATCCCGCTCTACCAAAATGAGCGCATGAATATGCAGTACGCCCTTCTCATCGGCGCTAAAGTCCTCTATTTCAACGGCAGTTGCGTATGGCAGTTCATCTCCCAACTGCCTAATGATTTTTTCGCGAACCAGCTCAGCAGCAAGAAACCGCTGACTTCTATCCGTGATCTGGTCTTCAGGAAATAAGTGAGGGCCCAAGGGAGCGTATTGCTGAACATACTGCGTCAACTCCTCTAGACCACGCCGGCGCAACGCCGACACAGGCAAAACCGCATCGAATTGGCAACGAGCTGAGAGGCTTTTCGCAAACGGCAACAGTACAGACTGATCCTCAAGTAAATCGACTTTATTGATCACAAGTGCGACCGGGCCACTTTGCTGCGCTGCCAGTGACAGCACCAAATCGTCCTCATCCGTCCAACGTGTTCGATCACACAATACCAAAGTCACATCCACGTCATTCATTGCCGCGGCAGCCGTCCGGTTCATGACCTGATTAATTGCCTTTGACTGCCCCTTGTGAATCCCTGGCGTGTCTACAAAAACAAGTTGCAGCGAGCCTTCAGTTTTCACTCCCAATAGCTGATGCCGCGTTGTCTGCGGCTTTCGAGACGTAATACTCAGCTTTTGTCCCAGTAAATGATTGAGCAGTGTTGACTTGCCAACATTGGGTCGACCCACGATGGCGACCACGCCACAGTGCTGATCAGACTGGATCATGATGCACCAACTTGGCGACCATCAGAGCGGCTGCCCTTTGCTCTGCCCGTCGCCGGCTAGAACCCACCGCCGCAGTGGTCAATTTTCTGCTCGGTAACCAACACTGCACCTCGAAAGATTGCGCATGATCGGTGCCGGAGACGGCGGTAATGCTATAGTCAGGAAGTGCTTCTTTTCTTGCTTGAAGCCATTCCTGCAACTGCGTCTTCGCATCAACGACATCATGCGGCGACACTGCCTCAATGCTCGAGACCAGCCAATGGCCAACGACGGTGAGGGCTCGCTCCGCGCAGTCATCCAGCACTACAGCGCCCGCTAGCGCCTCAAGTGTATCGGCAAGGATCGACTCCCGATGCCGCCCGCCGCTCTTGCGCTCACTCTCGCCTAGAATGAGGTGCTCTGATAATCCCAGTTCGCGCGCCACCCTCGACAGCGCCTCACCACTGACAACACTTGCCCGCATGCGACTCAGGGTACCCTCGTCGACCCCAGGAAACCGATGGAAAAAAGCTGCCGCCACAGCAAACCCGATAATGGCATCGCCCAAAAACTCTAATCGCTCATTGTGAACCTTGCCCGCACTGCGATGCGTCAGGGCGCGGACCAGTAAATCGGTATTAGAAAACTCATAGTCCAACTTTGTCTGCAAAGATTCGACCTCAATCGGTCTAAGCCCCGTCAAGAATGCCCCACAGGAGCCGCTTCAATAACCAGATCGTCAAATTGCATCACTCCGTCAAGAATCCAAAACAACGGAAATCGGGTTTCATAACGCGCATCGACAACGATGACACCTCTTTCTGGGTAGATGGCAATGTCGTTAATCTCGACGCCACGCACTTGGTTCGTCTCTAACAACGTTGCCAGCCGATTCCTGAGTTGCGGCACGGTCTCGCTAGAAACGGATTGCTCAACCACAGCACGCATCACGATGTCCTTCACAGTGAGGTACTCAAAGTAACTAGGCGCCACACGAAGCGCAGTGATCAAGAGCAGTCCGAAAAAGGTCAAGTTCGTTGTAATCGCCCATAAACTAAATCCCGCGCTGCGGCGTTTTGGGCTTACCTGTGAGCGCTGCAGCTCACGTCTACTCATACCCGCCCCCTAAATCGTCAGTCAATGGCGCCCGTCCGTTTAAACGAGGGCACGCTAAGAAAAGCCTCCCAGTGCATCCAGATCGCTACCGCTTTACCCACAATATCTCGCTCCGGTACCTGGCCCCAAACACGACTGTCACTGCTGTTGTCGCGATTATCTCCCATCATAAAATAATGTCCGGGCTTGACGATTACTGAAAAATTACGAGGTGGTCGGCGATTATCGATTTGCATCAAGTGACCATCGGTGTCGGGCAATAATTCCCGCCCCATTTTTACGGCATAACGCCCCGTCGGTATCTCGGCCAACCACATCTGAGGGACTGGCTCGCCATTCACCGTGAGTTGCTTGTCGCGGTACGCCACGCGGTCACCGGGCTTACCAATGACCCGTTTAATGTAATAGGTTTGATTCTGGTGTGGCGGGAAAAAGACCATGACATCACCCCGCTCTGGCTCGCCTAGATCGAATACTTTGGTTCGCGTCACGGGCAGTCTTAACCCATAGGCATACTTATTTACCAAAATGTAATCGCCGACTTCGAGGGTAGGTACCATAGAGGATGAGGGGATCTGAAATGGCTCATATAAAAATGAGCGCAGTACCAATACGACCGCCAATACAGGAAAGAATGACCTTGCATACTCAACAACTGCTGGCTCAGCCGCCTCAGCAAAACACGCCTCGCTGAAAGCATGCGCCGCCTTTGAGCCCTCTTCCTCGTGCCCAGGAAAGCGGGCTGCCAATTCTTGCCGACGGGACTGACGCCCCCCCGCTAACAGCAGGGCATCGAGGAGCCAAATCGCCCCGCTACCCAACACGACAATCACAAGAATCAGCGGGAAATCAATATTCATCATGCTAAACGCCTCAGACCTGAGCCCAAATTATCACTGAAACGAACCGTTCACGCAGAGTAAAAACGTGCTGGCTTCAATGATCGACCTGTAATACAGCCAAGAACGCCGACTGGGGGATCTCAACATTGCCGACCTGCTTCATACGCTTCTTGCCCGCCTTCTGCTTCTCGAGCAGCTTCTTTTTTCGCGTCACATCACCACCGTAACATTTGGCAGTGACATTTTTGCGCAGCGCCTTGACGGTTTGCCTAGCGACAATCTTGCCTCCCACCGCCGCCTGAATGGCGACATCGAACATCTGTCGCGGGATCAATTCTTTCATTTTTTCAGTCAATACGCGCCCGCGAGATTGGACATAGTCCCGGTGCACAATAATCGCCAGCGCATCCACTCGGTCGCCATTAATCAAGACGTCTAGCCGCGATAGCGGTGCCGCCTCAAACCGCTCGAAACTGTAATCGAGCGAGGCGTAACCCCGGCTGACCGATTTCAAACGATCAAAAAAGTCTAATACGACCTCAGCCATCGGCACGTCGTAGATCAGCTGCACTTGCTGGCCCAAGAATTGCAAATCAACCTGGGAACCCCGCTTTTCCACACACAGCGTTATGGCAGCACCGAGGTACTCCTGAGGCGTCAGAATAGTGCAGCGCGCGATCGGTTCGCGCATGATTTCAATGTCGCCGGGATCGGGAAGCTTGGAGGGGTTATCGACATAGATTACCTCATCCCCCTTTTTCACGACCTCATAAATCACCGTCGGGGCGGTCGTGATCAAATCTAGATTGTATTCACGTTCCAGCCGCTCTTGAATGATTTCCATATGCAGCATGCCCAAGAAGCCGCACCGAAACCCAAAGCCCAGCGCATCCGAAGATTCTGGCTCATAAAACAGCGACGCATCATTGAGCGTCAACTTACCCAGCGCCTCTCGAAAATCCTCATAGTCGTCAGAGTTGACCGTGAAAATGCCCGCATAAACCTGCGGTTTGACCTGTTTAAAACCGGGCAAAGCCGGCGTCTCTTGGTGTGAAGCTGAAATCAGGGTGTCGCCCACGGGCGCGCCCTTGATGTCTTTAATGCCCGCGACGACGAAACCCACCTCTCCTGCCATCAAGCAGTCTGTCGTGGTTCGTCGAGGCGTGAACACGCCAATCATGTCCGCTTGGTGCTGCTTGCCGGTAGACGAGACTAGAAACTTGTCTCGCTTACTGAGCTGCCCATGCATCACGCGGACCAACGACACAACGCCCAAGTAATTATCGAACCACGAATCGATGATAAGTGCCTGCAGGGGCGCGTCGCGATCACCGATTGGTGCCGGTACTTTTCGAACGAGGTATTCGAGCACATCCTCGATACCCAGCCCTGTCTTTGCACTCGTCGGGACCGCCTCTGTGGCGTCGATCCCAATAATCTCTTCAATCTCCTGCTGCACGCGCTCAGGATCAGCCTGAGGCAAATCCATCTTGTTGAGCACTGGCAGCACATCGACACCCTGCTCAATTGCGGTGTAACAGTTTGCAACTGACTGCGCCTCGACACCCTGACCCGCGTCCACCACCAACAGAGCTCCC
>CAJWWJ010000159.1 GCA_913048575.1 uncultured Halieaceae bacterium | reverse complement strand
CTATCGCCACTGAAGCCAGGCAGTCTTAGCATTAGATGACAAAGACTCGAAAATTATTAGCATTTGGTGACAATTGTGCTCGCCGCCCTATCATGCGGCACGGATTTATGTCGGCAGAGTGAAAACTACGCGAGGCGGGCGCCCCAACGCTACAGGCCAGAACTGACCGCGGGGCATATGACCGTATTGTCACGGCCTCGTAGCATCGCCGCCAGCATCATGCTGATATCCTCATGCGCACTGAATTAGTAGCAGTCGAGAGGCGTCTCTTCTGGTCACTGACAATGTAGAAAATATTGGCATCTTTTCACAACGCGAACAGAAAAAAATATACCATTCCAACTGCTTGGGCCCATGAGCCCTATTTACTCATAGCGGGAGGATGCTGACATCATGACAAACGCTCTCATCACAGATGTGCTGATCATCGGAGCCGGCGCAGCGGGCTTAACCGCGGCATTGACGGCTCACGAGTGCGGTGCAACAGTCACCGTCATCGAAAAAGGGGCTCGGCTCGGTGGCACCGCAGCCATTTCAGGGGGCATTGTTTGGGTACCAGATAACCCGCAGATGAAAGCCAAAGGCATTGCCGACAACCGTGAAGATGCGCTCGCATACTTTCGGTCTTTGGACCATGGCGAAATGAGCGCTGACACGTTGGAAGCCTTTGTCGATGAAGGTAGCAACGCGCTTGAATTCTTAAATGAGCAGGGCGCTCTTGAGTTACACATCCTAGACGGCTATCCCGACTACTACCTTGACCGGCCCGGCGCAATTACCGACGGAGGGCGTGCCCTCGATAACGCTCTGTTTGATTACAGCACGCTGGGTGATTGGGCTGACAAAATATACAACGGTGGCGACATTGTGCGCATGATGCTCCTTGAAACACCGTTAGGCGGCGGCACCGGCATCATCGAGCCCGAAGAAATGCAGCGTCGTATTGACGGCGATTTGCGGGGCTGGGGTCAGGCGTTAATCGGACGTTTGCTCAAAGCTTGCTTAGATCGCGACATTGAGCTGCTGCTTGAAACCAGCGCCAGAGAGTTGATCAATACAGAGGGTCGTATCACCGGTGTCAGGGTGACAAAGGATGGCGTCGACCAAACCATCAGCGCCGAGCAGGGAGTCGTTTTAGCGACCGGCGGTTTTGAATGGGATGAAGCGTTGAAATCAACCTTTTTGCGTGGTCCGCTAACGGCGCCCGCATCACCGCCGACTAACACCGGTGACGGTCTCAAGATGGCCCTGAGTGCAGGCGCTGGATTGGGCAATATGACCAGCGCCTGGTGGATACCCACGTTATCGATGAGCGGGTCGCAATGGCCAGAAAATGGTGCCCCGCAAAAAGAGGCGCAACGATCGTTACCGGTGCTCATCGAACGAACCTTGCCACACAGCCTGATGGTGAATCGCCAAGGCAAACGATTCTGCAACGAAGCCAACAACTACTCGGCACTCGCTGGTGCGTTTCAGAGTTTTGACCCAGCCACCTATGATTATCACAACCTGCCCGCCTACCTCATTATGGACAGCCAATACCTTGCCCGTTATCCCATTGCGTCCGTGATGCCGGGAGATCCCTTGCCGGACTGGATTGTTCAAGCGTCAGACCTACCAAGTCTGGCAAACACCTTGGGGATCGATGCAGAGCAGCTAGAGACAACGGTGTCTGCCTTCAATACGCATGCGACCAATGCCGAAGATCCTGAATTTGGCCGCGGTGAAAGCACTTATGACCGCTTCTATGGCGACCGCTCGCGACCCGGTGCGGCGGCTACGCTGGGGCCGGTAGCCGTCGGGCCCTTTTATGCCGTTGAAATTAATATGGGCGCGTTAGGCACCAATGGTGGCGCCAAAACCAATGCCACAGCACAAGTGCTGGATGTCCACGGTGACGTGATACCGGGTTTGTACGGCGCCGGCAATGTGATCAGTAATCCAACGGGCAGCGTCTATGCGGGCGCTGGCGGCACGTTAGGTCCAACCCTCACTTTCGGCTATATCGCCGGCAAATCAGCCGCGCAAACGGAGACAGTATGATGACCAGAGTGTTAGTGCTCGGCGCAACGGGGGACCAAGGCCATCCCCTTCTCACTCGCTTGATGGATGCGGGCTTCACGCCCGTCGCCGCACTGCGCAACCCGGATGCTTTGCAAGGCACGGAGTTTGCGCACGTCGAAACGGTGCAAGCAGACCTTTATGACACCCAATCTATGATTAGTGCGGCAAAAGGTATCGACGCAATTGCCGCGAATCTGCCGTTTGTTTTTGATCGCGAGATGGCTGCAAGCCTGGGTAATAATATCGCAGCCGCAGCTAACGAAAATGGCGTTAAAAAAATTGTCTTCAACACCAGCTGTTTTGTTGCTGAAACGGATAATGACAACTCTGCCCATGATGGGCGTCGCGATATCGAGCAAGCCATTATCAACAGCGAGGCGGCCTACGCCATTTTCGAGCCCAAGGTATTTATGGATAACCTGATCCGCAGCTGGAACAAACCAGCCATTGTGAATCAAGGCATCTTTGCCTACCCGGCTAAACCAGATTTACTGATTTCATGGATTTGCCTAGATGATGTCGCCGCTTATATGGTCGAGGCGCTTAGCCGCGACGATATCCCCAGTGGCCGTTACGCGATTGGCGGACCAGAGGCCTTAGTGGGGGATCAGCTTGCCGAAAGCCTGAGCAAGGTCACGGGAAAAACCATTACCTTCAATAGTCTGACCCCTGACCAGTTTGCCTCGGGCATGAGCTTGTTAGTGACCGGGTCAGCGCAGGTGGAACCGCTGTCAATCTACGATCGCATGGCGGGCTTTTACCGATTCTATAACACGCAAGACGTGTCTCCTTTGATCGCCGACAATACGCACATCAATCGCATTTTTGCGCATCGGCCCGCCTCATTTGAGCAATGGGCAGCACGACAAGACTGGACGGATCCTACCGACCCCGCGCTTAAAGTGAGAATGGCAGGAATGTCCTAGAAGGTGGGAGGAAATTAATTTCCCCCCTCGCCTCGTTGCCCCTGCCGACCTTTTGATCACGGCGTGGGTCGCACCACTTTAACCAAGTCGCCTTCTTTGACTCAGCGCATGGCAGCGGCAAAACTCAGCCTGATTCAGAATCGAGGGATGCTCAGTCAGCAGGGGCTCGTGCGGCTCAGTCTACTTTCTGAACCAAGGGCATGAGTCGGTAGCCGTCAAACTTCACCCGGTCAGACGGAATGTAATGCCGCACAATAAAGTTAAAGACGCCCGTCTCGTTGGAAATGGGCAAATTGTTCGGTGCACTGGCGCCACATCCCATGTTCACGGTGTAGGTCCCATCATCATTTGCCGTGGCGATATCAGAACTCATATGCGCGACGTCATCGAACATGAAGCCGTTTTCGTCGTATATTGTGAACGACCAGAAAGCGCCGTTATCGGGGTCCTCAAAAGTCGCCGAGTAGCAGCCCTCTGCGGGGTAATTCGGAGAACTCTCGTAAACATTATCGGCCAGCTGAGCCCCACCCCAGCCGACAGCGGCACCCACGGTGTACTTCTCAACATTGAACATACCGCGTGAATCGTCAGTGGGCGCTGTAAACATCCCGTAAACCATATTGGCTCCATACTTCGCCACCACCTCGGGCAACTGTTGACGCAGTGATAACTCAACCGCATCAAAACTGTCTCGGTCGACCGGCTCGGCGGTGAAGGGTTCGGCGCTACCGGCAGTAATCACCATGTCATCTTGTATCGCGTTAGCCTCTGATTCGCTCAGCGTATTGTCGAGACGAATCACCAGATACAAGTGAGTGCCAAAGTGAGTGGCCAGCTCAAACGTCCCGCTGCCGTAAGACATCGGTTGAATCCTATGATCCATCGTCACCGGCTGAACCGAGACGTATTTCCCATCGGGCAGGGAAGGAATAGTGATCGACGCACCCGCTGAAACATCGACTACCGCAAAGCTATAGTAAGTGTCTCGGTTCATCCGCACGACAGGCTGATCGTCTGTGGGAGTGAGTTTTCGGTTGTGAGCGATGTCATTCACGGCAGCCCGACCTTGCGCAATCAGTAGCTGTCGAGACGTTTCTAGTGTCGGGTAATTCTCTACTGTAGCAGTGACCCCGCCAGGCTGAAAAAAATCGTCGATTGAGCCAACAGGATCGGCCGAGGTGGTTGCAGACGCCGCAATAGCAATGGCACTCCCCAATAAAGCGTGGCGGGCAGGCGAGAGAAAAACTGAGTTCATAACGACGTTTCCTTATACGAGAGTCTTAAAAAAAATTAGAGCGTGGATGGTACGTCAACAAAAACGCCCCTGCCAGCCTACTGCTCACTGCGCGAATTTGGCCATCGTCAATCGCCGCATCGTCTTCGGCTCTCGCTACCGATTCGTCCCCTCAAGCTGGCCACCATTGCTCGCCGGTGTCACCTGACCCCACGATAAATCAGTAACAACCAACTCACTATTAACAGCGTTCCGCCAAGCGGCGTCACCATGGCGAACATCGCGATTCCCGTTAAAACATAGGCATAGAGAGAAAAAGAGAACAGGACCACACCACCAGTGAATCCGATGACAGGCCATGGGCCCAGTGGCATCCCATTATTGTTTGCGCTGAGCGCAAGGATCATGACGACCACGGCGTGGATCAAATGATACTGTGCTGCTGTCG
>CAJWWJ010000158.1 GCA_913048575.1 uncultured Halieaceae bacterium | reverse complement strand
GAGAGCAGTGATCTCGCTGTAGCTGAGGAGCTGCTTGACACGTTTTTTGCCTCCCAGAGACGAAAGTGTCTCAATTTTTGGACACTATAAATCATCTCAATGACCCCCCGCAAATACAGCAGGCGAGAAAATCGCAGCCAATCGAGTTTTAGGCGCAAAAGGTCTGCCCGTCGAGCGTCTAAAATGATGCATTTTAGAATTGTAAAAAAGGTTTGACACTCACACGGGGTAACTCTACTCTCAAGCTCATAATAATTGCCGTAACACTCTGGGTACGGCTGGAGGTTTGCATGGGCGTGGATCAGTCGGCACTGGGCTGGCAGAAGCAGACGCTGTACACCCCGGCAGAGCGCGCTCGCCGTGATGCAACAGTATGGACGTTGGTACAGGGCATACTGGCGCCGCTGCAGTTTCTGGCATTTGCTATCAGTCTTTGCCTTGTCATCAATTTTCTCCTTAATGGTGTGGGTCTCGAAGCCGCTACGGTTTCTGTGATGATTAAAACAGCGGTGCTTTACTTGATCATGGTGACCGGCGCTATATGGGAGAAAGTCGTTTTCGGCCGCTATCTGTTCGCACCGGCTTTCTTTTGGGAAGACCTAGTCAGCATGCTGGTGATGGCCTTACACACGCTGTATGTCGTGATGTGGATCGCCGGGTGGGGCAGCCCCGCTGAACAAATGTGGGTGGCACTTGCTGCTTATGCGAGTTACGTCGTGAACGCGCTGCAGTTCCTGCTCAAATTTCAAGCCACTAAACTAGATCTTGGTGCACCTCAAACTGCCAGTCCCGCGGCAATAAGCGCTAGTGGACCGCTGGGATCATGAGCCAGGTCATTGCGCGAGCCGATGGGGACAGCATGCCTTCGATCACTACTGAGCGCGGTGAACGCGCGGTGTTTTGTGGTCTGACGTCCATCATTTGGTTGCACCGTCGCATTCAGGATGCATTTTTTCTCGTAGTCGGATCGCGGACCTGTGCTCACTTGCTGCAGTCAGCGGCCGGCGTGATGATTTTCGCCGAACCACGTTTCGCTACCGCAATTCTGGGAGAGCGAGATTTGGCGGGAATGGCGGATTGTCATGAAGAATTGGATCGTGTCGTAGCGCAGTTATTGGCGCGTCGGCCAGATATCCGACGCTTATTTTTGGTGGGTTCTTGTCCGTCTGAGGTCATCAAGCTAGATCTTGCCAATGCAGCGGCGCGATTACAGGGAGCCCATGACAACCGCTTGAGAATCTCGGCATTCAGTGGCTCGGGAATAGAAACAACGTTTACGCAAGGTGAGGATCAATGTCTTGCCAGCATGGTGCCGGATTTGCCTGCAGCACAGGATGGGACACCGCGGTTGATGGTGGTCGGTACGTTAGCCGATATTGTCGAGGACCAGTTTCGACGACACTTCACTCAGCTGGGTATTACCGAGGTGGACTTTTTTCCGGCGGCACGTGCTGACGACTTGCCAGTGGTGGGCCCCGGCACGCGAATACTGCTGGCGCAACCCTATCTCAGTGACACCGTTGCGGCATTGAAAAAACGTGGTGCTGCGCTGATCAGTGCGCCTTACCCATTGGGTATTCAGGGCACGCTCGCTTGGTTCCAGACAGCTGCAGCACACTGGGGGCATTCAGCTGAGACAGTGCAAGAGGCGTTGGCGATTCCGATTGCGCGAGCGCAAAAAGCGCTGAGTCGAGTCCGTACGTCGCTTGAGGGCAAAAGTTTACAGTTTCTGCCGGATTCACAGCTCGAAATTCCCTTGGCAAGATTTTTAAGTGAAGAGTGTGGCATGTCGCTTCTTGAGGTGGCCACGCCTTTTATCGATCAATCTCTGATGGCCGAAGAGTTAGCGCGGTTAGCCGAAGATGTGCGTTTGGTTGAAGGAGCTGATCTCGATTCGGCGTTGGCGCGGGTTAGGGCGAATCGCCCTGATCTCACCGTCTGTGGGATGGGCATTGCGAATCCACTAGAAGCCGAGGGGCTGCGAACTAAGTGGTCGATTGAGCTGGTGTTTACGCCGATACAGGGTTTTGATCAGGTGGCTGATCTCGCGGGACTGTTCTCGCGCCCGCTCGTGCGAGAACGACAGCTTGAGGTGGGATCATGGAGTTAGCGCTGTGGACCTATGAAGGACCTCCCCATGTGGGTGCGATTCGGATCGCGGCGTCAATGCGCGATGTGCATCTGGTACTTCATGCGCCCCAAGGCGATACCTATGCGGATCTGTTGTTCACTATGATTGAACGCGAAAATCGCAGACCACCTGTAACGTGGACTACCTTCCAGGCACGGGACCTTGGCAGCTCAACTGCTGAGATGGTGATCAATACGCTGGAGGGTGTCTGCGAACGCTATAATCCTCAGGTGTTGTTGGTGGCAGAGTCGTGCACTGGGGAGCTTCTGCAAGATCAACCGGGCGCGCTGGCGAAGGGCGCCAACCTGTCGGCGCCGGTGATTCCGATCGAAATGGCGGCCTACACTCATAAAGAAAATTGGGGCGCGAGCGAGACGTTTTACCAGTTGGTGCGCGGCTTATTGGCGGCCAGATCCTTAAAGCCCGGTGAGACAAAGGCACCCCGCGGAGCGGATCAGCCGCCATCAGTGAATCTCATCGGTCCTACTAAGCTAGGCTTCCGTTGCCGCGATGATGTGGTGGAAGTGCAAAAGTTATTAGAACAGATGGGCGTTCGCGTCAATGTGGTGGCGCCGCTGAATGCGACGCCGAGAGACTTGCTGCGTATTCCCGATGCCGATGCCAATGTGAACCTGGCCCCCGAGATCGGTGACCTCACCTGTGATTGGCTAAAACGTCAATTTCATCAGCCCATTATTTCTGCGGTTCCCATCGGCTGGGGCGCCACGCGTGACTTTATTGCCGAAGTGTCTGAGACGCTGGGCTTGGACATCGACGTCGAGTCAGTGGGCGACAGTCGCCTGCCGTGGTATAGCCGGTCGGTTGATTCCACTTACTTGACTAATAAGCGTGTTTTCATTTTTGCAGATGGCACTCATGCTATCGCAGCGGCGCGAGTTGCGCGTGACGAAATGGGTTTCGAGGTCGTTGGCTTGGGCACTTATAGTCGCGAGCGGGCTAGAGACGTGCGTGCGTTGGCTAAGGAATATGGTTTAGAAGCACTGATCACAGACGATTACCTCGCGGTTGAGCGAGCGGTTGAAGCGCTGCAGCCCGAATTAGTACTGGGCACCCAAATGGAACGTCATATTGCGAAACGTCTCGGCTTACCTTGCGCTGTGATCTCGACGCCCGCTCACGTGCAGGACTATCCCGCCCGATACTCGCCGCAGATGGGGTTTGAGGGCTGCAATGTGTTATTTGATACTTGGGTTCACCCGCTCATCATGGGGCTCGAAGAGCATCTTTTAACGATGTTCCGCGACGACTTTGAATTCAATGACACCGCTGCACCCTCGCACCTTGGAGGCGAGGGGGGTGGCGCACACCAGCCTGACGCGGTGGCTCCGGTCGCAGAAACTACCGAAACCAATGAGCCTGGCGCCATTGCTTGGGCTGTCTCTGCCGAGAAGGAGCTGCGCAAGATTCCCTTTTTCGTGCGCGGTAAAGCGCGCCGTAATACCGAGCACTTTGCTAGTGAGAATGGTTTGTCCGTGATCGATGTCGAGACGCTTTATGAAGCGAAAGCACACTACAGTCGCTGACAGTGCCAGCCCACTGCGGGTTGTGCTGGTCACGCTTGATAACCATGTCAGTGGGGCGTGGTCTCGTGCGGCTAGTGCACTGTCAAAGCAGGTGCCTGACTTAGCGGTTTCGTCACATGCCGCAACGGATTGGGATCGTAATCCGGCGTCACTCGAGGCGACGCTAGCGGCGATTGCCGAGGGTGACATCATCATTGTCACCATGCTCTTTATGGAGCCACACATTGAGGCCGTTCGCGAAGCACTGACCGCTCGTAGCGATCACTGTGATGCGATGATCTGCTGCATGTCGGCTCCCGAAATTATGCGCTTAACGCGCATGGGCCGGTTCCGAATGGATACCGAAGCAACGGGCGCAATGGCGTTGCTCAAGCGGATGCGAGGTGGTGGTGATAAGTCCAAGCGCCCGGCAGGTGCACAGCAAATGACAATGCTGCGTCGCTTGCCGCGGTTGCTGCGGTTTATACCGGGCACAGCGCAAGACGTGAGAGCGTATTTTCTGACCTTGCAATACTGGTTGGCGGGATCAGAAGTGAATCTGGCCCGCATGATGACATTTTTGATTTCACGTTATGCAGAGGGTGCCGACGTGACACTCAAAGAGAGCCTGACTTACGAACCCCCTGTCGAGTACCCCGAGACGGGTCTTTATCATAAGAGCTTGCCGAACCGGATGACCGATGATCCCGCGCAGTTGCCGCGCGTGCCAAAGCAGAAAAAAACTGGGACCGTGGGTTTGTTGTTGATGCGATCTTACGCCCTGTCTGGGAATAGCGGTCATTACGACGCAGTGATCGAGGCGTTCGAAGGACGCGGATTACAGGTGATCCCCGCGTTTGCATCAGGTCTTGATGCGCGGCCTGCGGTGGATGCTTTTTTCATGGATCGTGGCAAGCCCATTGTCGATGCCGTGATCTCGCTGACCGGCTTCTCGTTAGTCGGGGGGCCTGCTTACAACGACACGGATGCCGCGCAAGAACTGCTTGAGAAACTAGACGTGCCTTATCTGGCCGTTCAGGGACTGGAATTTCAGAGCCTGCAGGACTGGGAAGCGTCCACGACTGGGTTGATGCCGGTGGAGGCAACCATGATGGTTGCGATTCCAGAATTGGATGGCGCGACTGGTGCCATGGTCTTCGGTGGCCGATCCGATGTGGCGACTAATGAACAATCCGACATGCAGCCGCAT
>CAJWWJ010000157.1 GCA_913048575.1 uncultured Halieaceae bacterium | reverse complement strand
ATCCGATTCAGCAGAGTGATCTTCGGCGCAACTTGCAAGCAGTAGCGCAAAGACCGCAAGCGCAAGGGTTGATACAATGCGAACTTGCATCGATATGGTCTCCGGTATTGTAGACCGCTTATAGTACGTATACTGCAACCTCTCGCAAAGCGCCTACTCGCTGGGCTCAACACCGCGATAATATTCCGGCACTTTAAATCGTGCTGCACGCGCCGCAGCAACCGAAAGCCATCAACCCATGAATTCCCGAGCGAGCTGCGCCAGCGCATTAGCCCCCAGCTCGAATGCGGGCATGTTGATATCTGTTCGCTCGACTATGTTTGCGGTTGGGATCCAACTCGCCGCTTGAAGCGTCCCGTCGCGAAGGCTCGAGTTGGTTGCGATGACCAGGGTGGACTGTGAAACGCGTTCAGCGGGACCCTGAGCTTCATAGCTTGCTGCCGCATGAAACCCTGCATTACGCTCCTCTCCTGATCCCACGAAATCAAAAAACAGGTTAAGCGCCCGTTCGTAGGGCACCTTGTCCAAGCGGTCAACCACCATAGCCTGAAACAGGCTGTTCATGGGGTCTTCCTGCTGACGATAGTCAGGTGGCTCCGTGAGCGAGGCTCTGATGTCTTCCATTTCGGGGCCAGAAAAGACGGGAACGTCTACCAATACCAGACCACTGACCTGCTTTGGATATCGGTTTGCCATTTCGATAGCCACCAACGCACCAGAATGGAACCCCAATAAATAGGCGGGCTGCGTCACGAGTTCCAACAGGGGTACCATCGCTTCGGTATACCCCGCCACGGTGGGCAGATCCGCCAAAGCATCCGAACATCCATACCCGGGTAAATCCGCACTCCATACTCGCCCCCCCAACGCGCTGGCAAAGGTATGGAAAAAACGTCCTCCGTAAGGCACTGGGGGCAAGCAGATAAGGGGTGGCGTGGCGCGTTCTGTGCCTTGCCAATGCCAAACGTGGAGCTGTCCGGCAACATTATTCAAGTAACTGCGCTGCGAGTCGGTCATTCAGGTAAGTCCCTCGTGCTCGGTAATGCCCCGATCATAGGAACCCAGGATACCTCGTAAGCCCAGTAGCACCGGGCAGCCAAAGATGAGAGGGATCACCGCCATCGAGTAGCGAATCCCCTCCACGCCAAACACGTAGTCATTGAGTAATGCGACCGCAGTTGGACCCAGAAACAACCCGGCCATGCTGATGCACATGTAGTAAAGCGCGACGGTCTGAGCCTTGATAGGGCCTGGCGCAATCCTGAGGAGTGCCGTCACCCCCATTGCTGAGGTCATACCGATACCCATATTGTTGAGCACGAAAACGCCCATGGCGAGGGGCGCGGTAGGCATCAAAGGAAATAGCGCGCCCGACAGCACTGTTGCAAACACACCAAACAACGCAATCTTCATCGCAGCATCGCGCTTACCCTGAGCAATCCAGTGGTCGCACAGCCAACCTGCAGACAAGACCGCTGCGGGGCCGCAAATGATCAACAGCACACCGTTGATGGAGGCGTAGTAGCTGGCCTCCCAGCCCCAGGTGCGCTCAAAAAGCGCTGCGCCCCAACTTTGACTGTAGGCGACGATCGTCATGAAACAGAAGACGCTGACAAAACCGCCATACATTCGCCAGCGTGCCGCTACATGTTTGAGCATGTCGGGCAGGCTGCCACCGGTAGCAGAGGGCCCACCCAAACGCAGCGGCTCGCGCAACAGAAAGAACAACACAGAGAGAATCAACCCGGGAAAACCCACAATAAAGAAGGTCGCTTGCCATGGCGCCAGCTCGCCGACGCCGGGGAGCGTGATCGAGCCCCCCGATTTGGCCCAGGTCAGCACCCCGGCACCCAAAAGGGAGGCAAAGCCCGCGCCCACTGACAGCGCCATCGTGTAAACCGCGATAGGTCGAGAGCGCTTCTCGGGGGGAAAGCTATCAGAGATGATCGACATGGCGCAGGGGCTCAGCGTAGCTTCTCCTACACCAATGCTCATGCGCGCAATAAACAGGTGCGTGAAATTGCGTGCCAGTCCCGACGCGGCGGTCGCAATTGACCAAACGGCTATCCCGACAGCCACAATCTTCACCCGATTTTTACGATCAGCGAGCCACCCAAGAGGCAACCCCATTGTGGCGTAAAAGATCGCAAAAGCGGGTCCGAGTAGCAGGCCTATTTGGGTGTCCGTCAGGCCCAGATCCGCCTTGATTGGCTCGATCAACAACCCCAGCACATAGCGATCGATAAACGAAAAAACGTAGGCAATGGTGAGTAGGCCCACCGTGAGCCAGCCATAGGCCCGACTGCTTTGCTCTTGAGGTTGCGGGGCAGATACCGCGTCACTCATACGAACTGATTCACTTCAACAAAGTAGCCACTTGGGTCAAAAAAACTAATGCCCAGCACCCGGAATACACCACCATCGGGCTTGGGGTACTCGCTGATCACCGGCTCGCACACCATATCGATGCCAGGAACGCTCTGAAGCTGCTGATAGACGCCCCTGACATCTTCGTGGTTCAGCACGTAGACCGACTCACCGATTCGCACCCTCTTCGGCTCCGACCGAGGGGGCGGCTCAGGTAATGGCGGGTCAATATATTGCAGGATACCGAGCATGCCGATGAAATCATCCTTGCATTTGAGCATAACAAGGCGGGTGAGAGAGTTGGGCTCGCCTGCTGGGAGACCATCGCCGGAAACGACAATTTCCTCATCGTAGTGCACCGCCATTCCTAGAATATCTCGGTAAATCTGAAGTGATGGTTCAATGTCGTTTACCAGCATGGTCGTGCGGCGAATCAGGACCGGAACATCGCTCATAGTGCCCTCTTTGTTTTATAGATATAACTTTAGTACTTTACGGGTGTCACTGACGCGGAGGCAAGCACTATGACCGACACTTTCCTTTCCCGAGTCCTAGGTAAGGCCTCAACTGCCTTTGTCTGCGTCTTTTCGATCAGCTTAGCTGTGGAAAGCCTGGCTCAGGGTCAGGACACCACCCCCTGGAGCCGCGATCTGCAAGTCATAGAGGTCATGCTGCCCGGCCTCTACAGCAATGCTAACCAGGCCTACTTCGACGGACGCCGCCAAGTCTCTAACCCTCAGCCACGTCATGATTTGCTCATCGAAACCGCAGATGATGGCTTTATAGCGACCCTCAGCGCACCTGGGGGCGCAGTGGTGGCGGTACAACGCTGGTCCCTGGTAGAGGACGATGAGCAACAGGCCGTGCGCATGAATATCTCCAGCAGTGATGGGGAAGCCCGCTGCCCCGTCTGGTGGACCCGGGATGCCGCACAATTCAGCGCCTCGAGCGAGGCGGGCTGTGTTGATGACGTCAAGAGTCCGGCGGCTCTTTCGCTTGCCCAGCAACAATTTTGGTGGACACCGCAAGGGGGCGGTGGCGCCATCACACTTCACCGGGCTCGGCAGTTCAATTGTTTCGCGGATATCCCGGGCGTAGGGGGTGGGCGCGATGAACCCTATGTAAGATATGACAATCTCGATCTACACGATCAGGGGGCCGAGACCTGGTTCACGACCCATGACGGCCGCCATCTCGGGCTCAGGCTCTTTAACGTGGACTGGCCGATCAATAACTACGATGGCTATTTCACACGAGACTCTCTGGTGATCTATGTCATAGAGAAGCTTGATGACGGAAGCGTCAAAGAGCATGGCTACGCTTTCACTCTACCTGAGGCGAACCGCATCGGCATTAACCTTAAGTGGCTGCTCGCTAGCTGCTTCATGATCTCGGGTAAGGTCGACACTCCGACCATGTGAGCAGGCCATCCATGACGATTCGCCGAAGAGACATTCTGCTAGGCAGCGGCGCCGGGCTGACGGCACTGGGAGTTACAGAGACAGGCACAGCCGAGAGTGGCTGCGGCTCCTTCTCAGCTCACCGCTCCACCTACGTATTGGTGCACGGCACCTGGCACGGTGGCTGGGTATGGCAGGAGGTCGCGGACAGGCTTCGAGCGGCGGGCCATCGTGTGTATACCCCCACCTGCACCGGCTGTGGTGAGCGCTTGCATCTCGCTGGCCCCGAGGTCGGTCTCGAGACCCACATCACCGACATTGTTCAGGTATTGGATTTTGAAGACCTTAACAATGTCATTCTCGTGGGGCACTCGTTTTCCGGTATCACGATCACCGGCGTGGCAGATCGCCTGCGAGAGCGCATTGAACGGATTGTATTTTTCGATGCACTGGTGCCCCATGAAGGGCGGATGAGTGGCGTACCCAGAGACCCAGAGACCGGCGACTTCCCCAAGTGGTGGAAAGAAAGGGAAAAGCAGTTTATCGATGGTTACCAAATGGATCTCTGGCAGGACTACCCTATGGAGATGTTGGTACCTGACACCTTCCCCGAAGTCGCTGCCAAACTCAGGCGCTTGATCACCCCGCATCCCGCAAAACAGTGGACCGATGAGCTGGTATTAGCTGACGGAGGCTGGCACGGGTTGAACCCGACCTATATTCATTGCGTGGGACAGGCATACCGGAAGAGCTCTGATCTCATGGTAGGGCCAGCACGCGGACCAGATTGGGAATTTATTGAGTTGGACATTCCACGCGACGGGATGCTGACCCATCCAACTCTCGTAGCCACCACTTTGAATTCCCTATCCAATGTTCGCTAATACATTGCCACCTATGCCGGTTTCTTGTGCCTTCCCGTTGCTCCGCAGCTCGATTAATAAGCTGGTGTTAAGGGGGTGATGGCGCAAACCAATACACGACTCTAACGTTTTTACCCTGAGGCAACGCAGTGCTACCAAGCCACTACCGTGCCGTCCTTGCGCATCTCGGTGGCGCCCACATAGACGCCATTCGATAACCGCATGATGGCCTGGT
>CAJWWJ010000156.1 GCA_913048575.1 uncultured Halieaceae bacterium | reverse complement strand
CCCGAGCAACGGACCAATGATCAATATTCAGCAGTGATTTCGTGGCATCGTTTGCGTAAGAAAATGCAACACCATGAAGTTCAATCGTCATTCCACTCGCCTTCACCTAGCTACTCTAAGACCGCGTTGCAATCGCAAAGTGATACTCTATATCATACCGCGTCACCGTAAGATGTTGAAATTCAAGGGCCGCTAAATGAAAGCAATCGTAATGTCATGCTTGTGGATGCTTAGCATTCTCGTTGCCGGCGCCAATGCCGCTGACGACTCAGACGATTCTGTGTCAAATGATACCGATAACTTGATTTTTGAAACCATTGAGTGGCCTGACCTGATGCCACCCGAGGTATTAGCCATCCTCTTAAATCCTCCCGAATATATTGCCGAGATTGAAGATGGTTCAGCAGAAGATCAAATCAGTAGTCAGATGAAGAGCGCGGTGAACCAAAGCGAGGAGGACGCTTACCAACAGGCGCTAGTTTCTACCGATGTGAATGAGAATCTTGATGGAGCGATGATAAGAATTCCTGGTTTCGTGGTGCCGCTTGAATTTGACGAGGAGCAGACCATTAGCCAGTTTTTTCTCGTTCCGTATTTTGGTGCCTGTTTACATATGCCACCGCCCCCACCCAACCAGATTATTCTGGTGAATGCGCCGAAAGGCATACAGATGTCAGCACTCTACGATCCCTTTTGGATTGAGGGTCAGCTCAGTACGAGCTTTCAAGAGAATGATATGGCGACATCAGCTTATGCTATGCGGCTGCAACGAATCGAGCCCTACAGCAATTGACAACCGCTGGTATTAAAAGTCGACGTAGGGCCTGTTAATAGAAACCTCAGCGCCGCCTTGGCCCGATTCGGATACCCACATAATATTAATCTGCTCTAGGCCGAACGGCAGTCCATCAGGACCAAAGCGTAATTGCTCCAGCGCAGCACTGTTGTCGCAGTTGAAGTGGTATTGCACAGAGATATCGCTGTGGTCCTCATCGACAACCGCTTCCTCATGAGCAGGCTGCTCATGATCGGCGTGTTCATCATCGGTATGGTGGTCCTCTTCGGCGTCTAATGCGACGTCCGTAATGGCACTAAAATCGACTTGAGTGTCTTCAAGAACGCACTGACCTCCCCGTAAGGAGAAGAGTTGATCTGGGTTACGCAATAACGCATCTGCATCGCTCACCGCTTGCTGTTGCGCCGCAGACACGACTTGACTCTCGAATCCGACAACACTCATCGCGGGCACATTCAGGATGATTTCAATCTTGTTGCCTTCTGCGGCCAACATGAGTTCAGCGGCGCCATGCACGTGGGGCCCAGCTTGCGTAACACCACCGCAGAGCAATAAAACACCTAAACCCAGTGCATAGTGCGGTTTCAACCTGACCCTGCTAGCAGCGTTCATCAGCACAAGCCTCTACCGACCGACAGAGCTTAAAATTCAACACATGACTGACACTGACCAAAGCAGCTCCAATCAGGGTCATTGCTGTCTCGCCGCTCTCTCCCAAAAGATCATGCCCCAAGGCAACCGAAGCGATTAAAAACAGAATACCCAGTCCACCCGTGCCCAGCACATAAAAACTGCGGTGCTGGCGACAACCCAGCGTCAAGGCAAATAAACTCATGGGGACTACCGACATCAGCATCAATAAATGAAACCGCTCATCCTGAAATCCAATCGCAACCAACGCCGGAAAGACTGACAGGAAAAGAGGCAGCGCCAAGCAATGTAGGGCACATAACAGGGATAGACCAATGGCGGCCTTATCGGCCGTTGATCGATAAGTGTTTGTCATTTCCATTGCCTATGCCAAGCCTATTTTTAACTGGTCTCACAACTATCACACAGCCCCCTAACCTCTAACTGCGGGCTAATAGAACTAAAGCCAGCGGCACTGGCGGCCTTCTCCATTACAGAGAATGCCTCGCTGGAGAAGTCAATTTCCTCTACCTTGCGACACTCGTTACAGATTAAGAACTGCGACTGGGCGTGATCATGACCGCAAGACAAATGCGAACACGAAATGTACTTATTCGCGGTCTCTAATCGATGCACAAACTGTTGATCGCGCAAGAAATCTAAAATGCGATAAACAGACATCGCCGGCATCGGATCATTACTGTCGGCATTGCATTGCTCCGCAATTTCATAAGCTGACAACGCCGAGTCTGCCAACACCAGTGTTCGCAACACTTCCTTGCGTCTGCGGGTCAACCTAATGCCGCGATCCGCACATTTTTGCTCAACATCTGATATCGCTTTTTCGCTATTGACCGTTCTCAAGCGCGCTCCGAGTCTTGCTCATCAAGGCAGTGTAAAAGATACATTATATCTTATATGGGAAATTCGAGGAACTGCAGCCAACCTAGGACGCTAAAACATCGTCCAACCAGCCAGAAACCAGTCATAGCGCAGGGGTACCGCACCCTGACAGGTCACTCAGTAGCAGATAGTGACCTGATGCTTCCCGACCCGCGGGGGCTGAAGGCCAATTTTAAGCGCGCAAACCCGTGAGCGGCATTTTGACGACGCAGGTGATGCGTTTCGAGACCTCCGCCTTTGGAGTATTGAGCCATGCGACCGATTATCATCAGTTTCTCAGCAGCTTTTGGGGTGTCACAATGGCACAGAGTTCAGAGGGCAAGGCTATTGACTGCTTAGTGTGGTCTGATGCAGCGGGGTGCCGAACCCTTCAAACCACTTATTGAACACGAGGTCATCACATTGGGGTCAAAATTAAACAGTTGGTACTGGGCGGTCATTACCTTGATTATCTTGGCAGCGCTACCGCACCCACCATCGCAGGCGTCACCCGTATCGACCGACTTAATCGTGATTGAAGAATTGGCGCAGTTGGCACTGGATTGCGTGCATCAGGAGTACCCCAATCATCTCTCTCATACCCTGCAGTCCGATGCTGACGTTCGACCTCCTCGCGAGTTAACACCGGCCTTTTATGGTTGCTACGACTGGCACAGTTCCGTGCACGGTCATTGGTTACTCGCGAGATTGGCGCGACTGTATCCACATCGCGATTTTGCAGTCAAAGCGCATGCGGCGTTGGCGCAGAGTTTATCGAGGGAGAATTTATTAGCGGAGAGTGCGTACATAGAAGGGAAAGGCAGACGTTCCTTTGAGCGCCCTTATGGCATTGCCTGGCTGTTGCAGCTGGCCGCAGAGCTGGACGCGTCGACGGCCCCTGAGGCCAAGCAATGGCGGGACAATATACGGCCACTGGAAGCAGCGTTGGTCGCGCGCTTGACGTCTTGGCTCCCCAATTTAACGTATCCAGTCCGCAGCGGAACACACTCTCAAACCGCTTTTGCCCTGGGTCTCACCTTAGATTGGGCAAGATCCACAGACGATAAGGCAGTCGAGGCGTTCCTCATAGAGCGGATCGAGACCCTCTATCAGACCGATATCGACTGCCCGATCGGTTATGAACCATCGGGAGCTGACTTTTTGTCACCTTGTCTTGCCGAGGCCGATTTAATGCGCAGGGTGCTTGCGCCGGCCGCTTTCGCCGCTTGGCTGAGTGATTTTTTGACGATTCCCACTGACGCTGAGTGGCTGGCGCCTGCGGTAGTGAGTGACCGATCAGATCCGCATCTCGTCCATTTAGACGGGCTCAATTTAAGCCGAGCATGGATGCTGGAGGGCATTTCAAGCGGACTTCCGGAAACAGACGATAGAGTGTCGGTCATTCAAAAAACTGCTCTGCTGCATCGACTCGCCGGTTTAGACGGCGTTAACTCCGATTATTACGAAGGCGGTCATTGGCTCGGGAGCTTCGCAACCTATTTGGTGACGCAAAGAGGGCTCGCTGAGTGATGCTGCGGCAGTGTGGTGACAACACACTCCATTCCAACACCAAATAGCAACACCAAATGGTAACGTCACTTGACGATGCCAAACTGCTTCAACACTTTGCAGCGACTCGCCTACGAATAGGTCACTCCCATCGATTTTTGGCAGTACACTATTACGATGACCTATCCTGATTATGATTTGCTGTATGATCGCGCGTGCGCTCGCAAGGGCGGTGAAGCGGCTGTAGAGGGACTGTTGCCACAGGCGGCTAGTCAGCGGCATCTTGAGCAGTTGGGGTCAGATCGCTACCTTGCTGAGTTCACCAGAAAAATCTTTCAGTCGGGCTTTGTCTGGCGTGTGGTCGATAAAAAATGGAAAGATTTCGAGCACGTATTCTGGCAGTTTGACATTGAGCGACTGCTGATGATGCCAGACGATATGATGGAACGTAAGGCACAAGACCCTGCGATTATCCGTAACTTCAGCAAGATCAAAACCATCCGTGAAAATGCCATGATGATTACTGACACTGAGCGTCGCGAAGAGCGATCTTTCGGTGAATTTATCAGCCAATGGCCAAAAGACGATGTGGTCGGTCTGTGGCGTTATCTCAAAAAAAACGGCAGTCGACTCGGTGGCAATACGGGGCCCTATGCGTTGCGCACGCTAGGGGTAGACACCTTCCTGCTCACACAGGATGTCGAGGGCTTCTTGCGCAACCATGACATCATCGATTCAGGTATCACCAGCCAGCGGGCCTTGCAGTCAGCGCAGTCTTTTTTTAATGACTTACGTGAGCAAAGTGGCCGAAACTTGTCAGAGCTGAGCCGCATCGTGTCATTTGGTTTTGGCCAAAATCGCGTGCAGTAGTGCTTATTGCTGACGCTCGGCACAGCACTCCTCGCAATGACTTCAATCTACTGCAACCCACATTACAAGCAGCGCCATCAACAGCCACGCTGCTTCACTACCGTTAGTACAGCCTGCGCGCTGGGCGTGATTCGAACGAATAGGCCCTCCAACCTCGGCGCGCCAGTTGGCGAATCGACCTATCGCCGACTGCTGACTGGC
>CAJWWJ010000155.1 GCA_913048575.1 uncultured Halieaceae bacterium | reverse complement strand
AAGGATCCCTCTACGATCTAGTGCTCAAATGGCGCACGGCAGAGCAGGGCTTCGAAATTATAGAGATTCGGTAAGCACAAATTACCGCCGACACTCAGTTTTTGGGCCGTCTAGACCCCAAAAGGGTGCACGCGCGCGCCGGTGTCTCATGAATTTTAATTAGCGCAGCGGCGTGCGTTATGCTCATCGCGTAGTCTATTGAGGGAGATGCAACGTTTGAATAGGGAGCAAGAGGCGACTTATCCCGAGATTCGCGAAGCCGTGCGGAGACTGTGTGCCCGCTTTCCCAGCACTTACTGGCAAAAGGCGGATCGGGAGCGCAGTTATCCGAGCGAATTTGTGGGCGCGCTCACTGATAGTGGGTTTCTCTCAGTACTGATCCCCGAGGAATATGGCGGCTCTGGACTGGGGCTTGGTGCTGCTGCAGCGGTGCTCGAGGAGATTCATCGCTGTGGAGGCAACGGTGGAGCTTGCCATGCGCAAATGTACACAATGGGCACATTGCTCCGTCACGGCAGCATCGAGCAAAAAGAACACTTCCTTCCAAAGATCGCGTCTGGCGAGCTTCGCTTGCAAGCCTTCGGCGTGACCGAGCCGACTAGCGGAACCGACACGACCCGGATCACCACGTTCGCGCGGCGCGAGGGCGATCACTACGTCGTCTCGGGTCAAAAAATCTGGACGAGTCGCGCCGAGCACAGCGACCTAATGGTGTTGTTGGTGCGCACCCAGAAGCGAGAAGAGGCGGCTCGACCCTCGAAGGGCCTCAGCGTGCTGTTGGTCGATATGCGTGAAGTATTAGATAACGGACTCACTATTCGGCCTATCCGCACCATGCTCAATCATGGCACAACAGAGCTGTTTTTCGATGAGATGAGAGTGCCGGTCAGTAGCCTCATTGGTGAAGAGGGGGAGGGGTTTAAGTACATCCTCGATGGCATGAACGCAGAGCGCGTGCTCATTGCGAGCGAATGTATTGGCGATGGGCGCTTCTTTACCGACAGAGCGGCGGCCTACGCCGCAGAGCGATCCGTTTTCGATCGTCCTATCGGTCTGAATCAAGGCGTCCAGTTTCCGATAGCGCGCTCCTACATTGAGATCGAGGCGGCAGCCGGCATGGTCGATAAAGCCGCGGCGCTCTTTGATGAAGGCAAGGCCTGCGGTTCCGAGGCCAACATGGCGAAGCTGTTGGCATCCGAGGCAAGCTGGAAGGCCGCTGACGTGTGCTTGCAAACCCACGGGGGATTCGGGTTCGCTGAGGAATACGACATTGAGCGCAAGTTTAGGGAAACGCGCCTGTATCAGGTCGCACCCATCAGTACGAATCTCATCCTGAGTCACGTGGCCACGCACGTGTTGGGCTTGCCCAAGTCATTTTGATGGGGATTTCGCTATCGGAACCGGATTTTCAGGGCCTCAAAAATATCCTCATAAGCTTCGTAACCGCCAATCGTCTCGCCTTCAGCCGCAGGCCAACTTGATAGATAAACGATGACCATATTGTCACTCGGAGCCACTCGAATAACCTGACCGTGGATGCCTAGGGCTTCAAAATCTCCAAGGTCGTTGCCAACACCCCACCAAAAACTCCGATAGTAGGGCTTCCAGCCCTTTGAGCTTTCGCCATATGGCCAGTCATCGTCGGCCGGATGGTTCATCACGTCTTCAAAATGGGCCGAAGGGAACACTTGCCTGTCGCCTACTGCCCCCCGATTGAGCGCCATCACGCCAAACCTGACGAGGTCACGTAACGTCGCGCTCATGCCCCCACTAGCCCAGCCATAACCGTCGCTATCAACCGTAATATCAGCCGGATATTCGGCGCCAATAGCTTGCCATACGTCTTCACTCACAAGCTCTACGAAAGACTTCCCCGTAACGCGTTCCAGCACCCAAGCCAACACGTCGGTGCTCGCTGACTTGTAGTGAAATTCACCGACAATACTTTCGTCACGCTGAACCGTCGGCAAAAACTCATAGGTCGACCGCATGGCACCATCGGCACAATCCTTCAATTCCAGCCAGCCTGAGGCGCAGGAATGCTGCCATACGGTACTGGTAAGATCGTCATAAATCTCCGAGTACGCCGCTCCATCGCGCATATCCCAGACGACTCTCAGTGAGTCAGGGCCCCAGCCGCTGTTGGTGAGCTCCGGCAAATATTCAGCAACCGTTTTATCTAGATCAATCAGGCCTTTAGCCACATACTTCGCGATCAGAACGGCCGTAACGGATTTGGTCATAGACATCATAAGATGGGGCCGCGCTCGGTTTTGTTCTCCGTAATAGCCTTCGACCAGCAATTCGCCATCCTTATAAACAGCGATTGCGTCGGTGAAGTAGCGTTTCGCGAGTTCATCGAGGCTGGTCTGCTTGCCTCGGAAACCAATCAAGACTTCAGATGGGTGAGCTGGCGCACCTTGGAGTGGACGCTTACCGTTGGGGTCGTTTTGAATTAAGGCAGTGGGATACAGCTCGCGCATATGGCTAAAAGCCCAACGGTTATTGGGCGGAAACTGTGCATTCGTCTTGTCGATGCCAGCAGGTCGATTACCTATTCGACCTTGATCCGCCGCTAAGACGCTAATGGATAACGTTGTGAGTAGAGTGGTTACAACGGTTAGCACGCGGAGTTGGCTAAAGCGCATTTTCTTTTCCTTTGGCTCGGATACCAGGCATTGTTAGCTTACGGCTATTCTTGGTGATCAACAATTCAGGCGATGGGGCAGAGCTTTTGAATCGTCGAAGTCTAATGACCGTAAGCGCTTCAAGGGCACAGAGATCATTGCCCGCTAGTACTTTTTTGGCCTTCGTTTCTATGGCCAATGCTATAAAAGCGGGGTAATGTTCTGGCAGTAATATGTCGCGCAGGGAGTCGCAGGTGCTATCGCATGTCAGCATAATGTATCGACAGCGCCCACAAATGCCCGTTCAGTTTAGATTGGACGTGGTCGAGGTGGCGCTAGCAGCTGTCGTGTTGGCTTTAGTGATGTTGGCGGCCCCGGCAACTCAAGCTTGGCCTGACCATCAGGCCAGCGGCAGTGCTCGCGCAATATCGGGGTCCAATTCCTCACCTCAACACTATGCAGCCGCGGCTGGAGACACCGCAGACGCTTTTTATGTCTCCGAGGTCGACCCGGGCGTTCAGCGGGAATGCTTGATCTGTCATAAAGCAGGAGGCTCAGCACCTCAGAGCGGCGCTCGGCTGATACTGAGTGGATCCGCCGAGGCAAATCATGGGGCTTTTTCCGAATTTGTATCGCTCGAAAACGTTGATGGGGATTGGGTCCTAGCAAAGGTAGAGGGTCGACTAGA
Organism: uncultured Halieaceae bacterium; assembly: GCA_913048575.1. Taxonomy (GTDB): domain Bacteria; phylum Pseudomonadota; class Gammaproteobacteria; order Pseudomonadales; family Halieaceae; genus Luminiphilus. Next base: position 1,667 of record CAJWWJ010000155.1, on the reverse strand, counting down.
CCACGGCGGCGGCGCAGTCTTGAGTCAGAGTGCCGCGCTATACGGGGCTTTACAAGAGTACCTCTCCCTCCTGGGTGAGGGCAGCTCATCCGATGGTGGCACCGTGAGCTTCTGGGAGGGAACCGCTGCCGAGCCGCGAGTGGTGACTCTGCGACGGGCAGCACTCCTGTTTGGTGGCTTGATCCCAGACGAGGAAGCAATCGGGTTGGCGACTGAGTCTGAGAGGGGCTTGAGACAAGCGATCAGCAGCACTCTGATAGGGCCGGGGTTCAAAGAATTTATTTTGCGGGGCGCCAATGATCGTCTCCTAGTAGAAGGCCTTTTGAATGGAATCAACTTCGATATCGACACGCGGAATCGCTACCCTGAGCTAGCCGATTTGCTCAAGACGCTGCCGGAGCGCAGACCGGAGCAGTTTGATGACTATCACGATAAGCCTTTCCTTACCCGAGGGGATGCAGACTGGACATTTCGCTGGGCTATCACCCGTGAGCCGCTGGAGATCATTGCGCACGTGATCATCAATGACTTGCCTTATCGGCAGGTACTGACCGCAAATCACACTATGGTTAACGCATTCAGTGATTTGGCCTACCGATCAATGAGCGGCCTGAGTCACAACTATGCCGACGAACAGGGCTTTTACGATCGCAGTCAGTTTAATCACTTCGTCCCCGGCTATAACGATGGCGCCATCCCTCACGATGAGAAGTTTGAGGCCAATGACGAACAGGGCATTGTAAGCTTCAGTAATTATCAGGAATGGCCGCACGCAGGGATATTGAGCACCCAGGGTTGGCTTGCGCGTTACCCCTCTACCGATACGAACCGCAATCGCGCCCGCGCTCGTTGGACCTATCTTCATTTTCTGGGTGTCGACATAGAAAGGTCTGCCCCCAGAACCACAGACCCAATCGCGTTGGCGGATAACGACAATCCCACCATGAAGAACAGCGCCTGCACAGTTTGCCATGAGCGGCTCGACCCCGTTGCTGGTGCTTATCAAAGTTTTGGCGATCTCGGGCACTATTTAGACCAATTCGGCGGTAATGACTCGTTGGCCGACTCGTACAAATGTCCGGAGTGCTACGGTGGCGAATTCGGCGACACGCTCTACGAGCAGGGAGACACCTGGTACCGAGACATGCGAGCACCGGGTTTTGCCGGGAAGGCGGCAGGCGGGGCGAGAGATAGCCTGCAGTGGCTGGGGTACCGGGTATCACGAGACCCCCGCTTTGCTGCGGCCACAGTGAGGTTCTGGTGGCCGGCGATTTTCGGGACCGATCCTATCGCGATGCCCGAGGATGAGCGGCTTCCCGATTATGAGTCACAGATGCGTGCTTATAACGAGCAAGACAGTTTGGTTAGTGAACTTGCGAACAATTTTGAAGCCTCCGGATTCAACGCAAAAAAATTATTCGTCGATATGGTGATGTCGCCTTGGTACCGGCACTCCACGGTGGTTGACCCTGTTTTAGCGAACACGAAAGCTGTCGAACTAGCTACGGTGGGGCGCGGTCGACTTTTAGGGCCAGAGGAACTAGACCGTAAGAACCTCGCCTTGTTTGGCAGGACTTGGCGACAGTGGCGGTCGGGAGCCGACCCACATCAGTTCTCGATGCGAACCGCGTTGACCGGCCCGCAAGCCGATTACAAGGGTTTTTACG
>CAJWWJ010000154.1 GCA_913048575.1 uncultured Halieaceae bacterium | reverse complement strand
CCCCACTATTTTTAATGTTCCCAATGCGGGAGTACTCAGAGGCTAACGCAGGCTGCGCTGGCGCCAGACCTCCCATCGTAATCGGTACCAATCGAATCAACGCCATCGCTCATCTGGCAGTATCCGGCGTGACGAGGTTGCACTACAGTAACGGCCCTAGATTTGCGTGAGTAACGAGTAGCCTATGAGTCTCCCCCGCCCAGCAGCTCCTATGCCATTGCCCGGCTCCCGCTGGTTGATCTTGATGACGGTCGTGGCGGTGTACATTTGTATGATCGATCGGATCGCTATTTCCATCGCGATCATCCCGATGGCGGCAGACAACGGCTGGTCGCCCACGGTTCAGGGCGCAGTGATGTCAGCCTTTTTCCTCGGCTATGTCACCTTGCAGATCCCCGCAGGGTATCTGTCAGATCGCTATGGTGGTAAGTGGGTGCTCGGTCTAGGCGTGCTGTTCTGGTCGTTGTTTACGATCCTGACCCCGGCAGCGGCGGCACTCGGCCTCACCATGTTGCTGGGTTGTCGTTTTCTCATGGGGGTAGCTGAGGCGGTAACGTGGCCCTCTATTTATTCACTGTACTCCCGCTGGATTCACCCTGATCGCCGTGCCTCTGCGGTCGGTCTAATGAACTCTGGGATCGCAGGTGGCAGTGTCATTGCCTTGATCTGCACCCCTTGGTTGATCAGCGTCTGGTCATGGCAGGGTGCGTTTTATTTATACGGTGTATTGGGTGTGGCATGGTTCCTTGTCTGGGCGCTTCGTGGTCGGTCCTCTCCCGACACGGTGGCCTCATGGCATGAGGCGCCAAAGAATGCTGCCGCACAGGGCGTTGAGGCAGTGTCACCAACAAGCTATCCCAAGCTAACGATTGCCGGGATGTTGCGCTCGAGAGCCGTTTGGGCGATTGCGGTGGCGCATATCGCGATCAATTGGTCTTTATATCTGGTGTTGTCGTGGTTCCCGACCTTTGTGAACCGAGAAATGGGCGCAGACTTGCAGCTCGCGGGTCTGTTGGCGTTAGCGCCGACCACTATGTCGCTCATTATGGCGCCGCTAGCGGGACGTTTGTTTGATGGTTTGATTGCTCGGGGAATGAATCGACTCGCAGTAAGGCGCGTGCTGCAAAGTTTGGCGTTTGCGGGGATTGCGATAGCGATGCTGTTGCTGACCGTGGGCGATTCTTTGATATTCAGTGTCACCATTATCACCGTGAGTAACGCACTCACGGCGCTGTCGGTCGGTGGTTTTGCGACCAATCATCTCGACATAGCGCCCAATCAATCAGGTTTGTTGATGGGAGTCACGAATACGCTTGCCGCGCTGGCTTCGAGTGCCTCGGTCTTTGTTTCAGGTTGGATTCTCGACATCACTGGCAGCTGGGATGCCGTATTTCAAACTGCGGCAGGGGTATCGGTGTTCGGCGCGGTGATCTATGCGCGGCTGGCGAGCTGTGACCGTGAGTTTGACTGAGGCCGAGCGGGCAAAAAGGTCCTGTTTATCGGTCTCTTAACCCTTAGAGTAGTAAAATAATAACTTATATTCATATTAATTAATTAAATCATTCTTTTTGGTTAAATAGTGTTGCTAAGGCAGCACTTGCAATGTGTTGCGACCCCTTTTTCGTTAGAGTGGCCTCCGTGAAAACACCACTGACAGTCATTTGAAAGGAGTAAAGCAGCATGATGGCCTTAAATAGCGATATTTTATATAACCTGAGTAAAGCATTTGTAGGAATAACAGTCTCTTCAGTTATTTTTTATTCGGTGAGTCTGATCGTCTGAGGCAACCGCTGGTGGGGTCTCGGTCCGCCGCGCAGCTGGCAGGATTGGTGGCACCCGCGCCGCCACAGGGCGGCTTTCTCTCCATGAGGCCCCCGGGCTCGACGCGCCGTGAGCGTGGGCGCCCAGACTAAATCACGCATTCACTGTCGCCGAGCAGGTGGCCGAGGTAAAATAGCACTTTCCGCTGAGACCTCGACCATGATCAGCCTGATTGGCGTCACACTCCTACTGCTCGCTGCGGTAGCGCTCTCCTCAAATCGTGCCGCTATTCAATTGCGAACCGTTGGGATGGCCTTTGCATTGCAGGTCACGATCGGCTTCATCGGCTTATTCACCGACTGGGGTGGCGCCGCACTGGCATCGGCATCCGAATATGTGGCCGTGCTGCTGAGTTATTCGCGTGCCGGAATGGAGTTCATGTTTGGTGGCCTAGTGGGTCCTAGTGACTCGTTAGGCTTTATTTTCGCCTTCAGCGTCTTACCCGTTGTGATCTTTTTCAGTTCATTAATTGCTGTGCTGTATCACGCGCGCATTATGCAATGGTTGATTCGGATCATGGGTGGCAGCCTGCGGGCGCTGCTGCGCACCAGCCATACCGAGTCGTTGTCGGCTGCAGCCAATGTGTTTGTCGGTCAGGCAGAGGCGCCATTGGTGGCTCGGCCCTATATTCCTAACATGACTCGATCAGAACTCTTTGCGGTCATGGTCGGGGGGATGGCATCAATCGCTGGCTCGGTAATGGCCGGCTACGTGGCGCTGGGCGTGCCCTTAGAATACCTTCTGGCGGCAAGCTTTATGGCCGCCCCGGGTGGTTTGCTGATGGCAAAACTCATGGAGCCCGAGACCGATCAGCCCGTTGAGCCGGCGCCCGGTGAAAAGCTGGCGAGCGAGCAGTACATTAATTTTATCGATGCGGCCGCGACGGGTGCCATGAACGGTTTGCAGATGGTCGGCGCTATCGGTGCGATGTTACTGGCCTTCATTGCGCTCATTGCGATGCTCAATGGGATGTTGGAGGCAGCGGGAGCGCTGGTGGGACTAGAGCAGCTCACCCTCGAGCGGGTATTAGGCGGTCTGCTCCAGCCGTTGGCCTGGGCGTTGGGCGTGCCGTGGAACGAGGCCCAGCTGGCAGGCAGTCTGATTGGGCAGAAATTTATTCTCAATGAATTTGTGGCCTATGTGTCATATAGCGAAATCGCCGATCAGTTGTCGCCCCATGCTCAAGCGATCGTCATTTTCGCGCTCTGTGGTTTTGCTAATTTATCGTCGATCGCTATTTTGCTGGGGGGATTGGGCGCTGTCGCGCCGAGTCGCAGAGATGATATTTCTCGATATGGCATGCGGGCGCTGATAGCGGCCAGTTTGTCTAACTTAATGAGCGCCGCTTTAGCCGGGTTTTTCTTGTCTTTGGGTGGTTTGTAGAGCGGCGCGATGGGCATGTCATTTGAACTACCCCAACTCTCGTTCGTCGCGCCAAATTTCGCTGACAACTTTGTTGATTCATTGCGGCAGTATGGTTTTGCTGCAGTGGTGGATCACCCTCTGGATAACCATCGTATCGAGCGGATTTATCAAGATTGGCTGGCGTTTTTTGCGAGTGAAGAGGTCAGTGCCTTCACCATGGATCCACAAAGCCAGGACGGCTATTTTTCGCTGCAATCGGCGGAGCATGCCAAAGGGTTTCGGGACCGAGACTTTAAAGAATATTTTCAGTTTTATTGTTGGGGACGCTGCCCTGAAACGCTCCGCACTGATCTCGAGGCGCACTTTAGTGCAGCGGTGGTGCTGGGCGCCACATTGCTCGGCTACATCGCACACAGCTTGCCTGCGTCAATCAGCGCGCAGCTGTCAGAACCGCTACGCGACATGATTGTAGATAGCCAGCAGACCATGCTGCGAGTGTTGCATTATCCGCCGGTCCCCGAGGGTCAGCCCGTGCTTAGGGCGGCACCCCATGAAGATATTAATTTGTTGACCTTGCTGCCGGCGGCCGACGGCCCCGGGTTGGAACTTCAGCTACCCGAGGGAGAATGGATTTCAGTGCCGCAGCAACCTGGGCAGCTGATCGTGAACATTGGCGATATGCTGCAAGAAGCAACGGGAGGTTTCCTACCCTCGACCACGCATCGTGTCGCGACGCCTGACGTATGGCATCAATCAGCGAGTCGGATGTCGCTGCCACTGTTTTTACATCCTCGTCCCGACGTGGTGCTGTCGGAGCGCTACAGCGCGCAACAATATTTGCGGCAACGCCTTAATGAATTGGGTGTCGTCTAGCGTGAAGTGCAACGAGGGAAAAGTATGTCGTTGAGTCGCGTGTGCCGTCTCGTCAACGCGCCGCTCGTCATGGTGGTCTGGATATTATGGGGCCATGACATAGCGGTATCGGCGGAACGCCCAATCGCGGACGCACGAATTGCGGTTGCGGCCAATTTTCGCCATACCGCAGAGGCCATTGCTCTGCATCTTGAGGCGCACTCAGACTATCAGTACAACATCATTGTGGGCTCAACGGGTAAGCTGGCTAGCCAGATCATCAACGGTGCCCCCTTTGATGTGCTGATGGCAGCAGATCGTGCCAGGCCTCAACGACTGGTGGAGGAGGGCTATGCGGTGGCGGGGTCTCAGCGAACGTACGCGTTGGGCGAGCTAGGGCTGTGGTGGCCCGGAGCGGGTGAGCCGATTGCAATCGGTGACCTCAGTGCGCTCAACCCGCGGGAAATTTGTCTGGCGAACCCGGCACTCGCACCCTATGGCAGTGCGGCTTTAACAGTGCTGAGAGAGGCGGGTTTTTCCGAGAGATACTTAGCCGGGTTGGTGCGGGTTGATAATGTTAATTTGGTAACGGCGATGGTGACGCAGCGTCAGGTTCGTGCGGGGTTTATCGCGCGTTCAGCATTAGTGATCGCCGCTAAGCGGGATACTGTGCAAATGGATGAGACAGAAATTTTATGGTTCTCGGATCACGAGCCTATCCATCAGGCACTGGTGTTATTGGATCACGCACAACACAATCCAGCGGCACGCTTCTGGGTTGAACAAATAGACCATCCGGCCGTTCGAGAGTTGATTCGGGCTGATGGTTATCAACTCCGCCCGCTGGAGAGCGTCGGTGGCGGGTGATGTGCAAGCCATCTGGTTGACAGGGTTACTGGCCCTGGTCACCACGTTACTGCTTATGCCTCTGGCAACGCCATTGGCATGGTGGTTAGCACGATCGCCTTCACGCGTTAA
>CAJWWJ010000153.1 GCA_913048575.1 uncultured Halieaceae bacterium | reverse complement strand
ACCCCCGGCTTTTTCTTGCACGCTATTTCGATGCGATGGAAACTAAGTGTTGAACAAACTCGCCATGATTGGGTAGCGCTCCTACGGTGCGCGAGACGTTGCTTTCAATCTCCAACAAAAACTGCGCGAGCTGATCTGGGGACATAGCGTCGGCAATATTATGGTAGCGCTGAGGGGAAATTCCTTGTCCCATCAGGACCTGCACCCAAGAGTTCTCCGAAAAGACATCATCCTGTGGTTTAAATACGCGGCCCGCATCCTTAAAAAGCTCGATACGTTGCTTGAGCGAATCGGGAACGGGGATACGGCGGCATTCATCCCAAAAGGGATCACCAGTGCGCTCATTGGCGACATAGTGCAGCACGATAAAATCCCTGATGCGTTCAGACTCTGCCCGTAACTTTTGATTGTATTCGTCTACGGATGCCTTCGAGATTACGGGGTCGGGGAACATCAATAGCAGCCACATGATGCCATTCTGAATAAAGTGAATGCTGGTGGACTCAAGGGGTTCTATAAAACCGCTGGAGAGTCCCAGCGCGACGCAATTCTTGTGCCAGTAGCGCCGGCGTTGGCCCGTCTGAAAGCGAATGGGTCGCGGCTCAATGAGCGGTTCACCATCAACCAGTGATAGTAGCCTCTGTTTCGCTGACTCCTCCTCGAGAAATTCGTTGCAGTAGACCAGTCCATTACCCGCTCGGTGCTGCAAAGGGATGCGCCAGCGCCAGCCGGCGTCATGCGCAATAGCGCGCGTATAGGGCACGGGTTCCCCTTTCAGCTCTGTCTGCACCGCCCAGGCTCGATTGCAAGGTAACCAATGAGTCCAGTCATCAAAACCGGTCTTCATGGTTTCCTCAATGAGCAATGCCCTGAAGCCCGTGCAGTCAATGAACAAATCCCCCGTAACGAGTCGACCGTCTTCGAGGGAGAGCGACTCGATATCCCCGCTATCTGAAGAGATCGCCACGTGACTGATTTTGCCCTCTATGCGACGTACGCCACTCGCCTCTGCCATTTTTCGGAGGTAGCGCGCGTAGGCAGTGGCGTCGAGATGATAGGCATAATTCAGTTTATGGTCGGACAAAATACCAAAGCGGTTAGCCTCGGCTGCTTTAAGTTCAGCGCAGTAATCGCCATATGTTTTTGCAACGCCTTCCTTTTGGCCGCGCAGCCAAAAGTGTTGAAACCCGCCCGCCCAACAACCCCGACCGGTGTCGCCAAAGGAATGTATGTAATCATGTCCTTCGTGGAGCCAGTTCTCAAATCGAATACCGAGCTTAAAAGTGCCGTGGGTGCACTTGATGAAGTCTGGCTCAGGTATTTGGAGTAGTCGATTCATTGTGAGGAGCGTAGGGATTGTGGCTTCTCCCACACCTACTGTTCCGATTTCCTCAGATTCCACCAGCGTGATGGACAGTTTGCGACCGACTAACCGAGATAAAGCTGCGGCCGCCATCCACCCCGCTGTGCCGCCGCCAGCAATCACCACGTGGTCAACTTTTTGTTCGCTTGAGTCCGTCATTACCGTTTTAGGTGATTCATTAATTCTGCGCGAAGTTGTCGCGCAAGGTTCTCATTGGGTGGTCCGGCGCGGTCCGCTGAAACGCCCTGCCAGTGGCTAGCGTTACCTGCGGATTCTGAGAAGACATAGTAGTCAAATAATGCTTTCCACGCCGATTTTTGCTCGATGGGCAGTGATTTGAGCGCCATCATTGCGTGGGTCAAGGCATCCATAGGAGCGCCGTAAACCGCGGGTTGCGAAGTCCACCAGTAATTGACAAGCGCATTGATCGGCGCAAGTGACTCCACCTGATGCCACCATAAGCTGGGGACATAGATCGCGTCTCCGGGCTCAAGTTCAGCAACTTGCGCGTGTTTCATTGCTTCCTGATACAGGGGGAAGCGTTCTATATCGGGGCGTCGGGTATCGACCAGGCTTATAGGTTGGCCCGCAGGGGTTAGATCCCAGGGGCCGATATAAAGATTATTGACTTGATCTGGAGGGAACAGCAGAAAGCGTCTGCGGCCGGCGACACAACAGGCGATGTTGGCGGGGTAATCGAAATGAGGCGCGATGCTGCTGCGATTGCCAAGCCAAAGACTGGTGAGCGGCGAGGGTAGAGAAAGCGGTAACTCATTTACCGAACCCAGTCCTGGAAGCCAATGATCAATATTTGTGGATCCCACATACAGGCTGGCGGGGTCGTCATGCCCCGCCAATTCCAGTAGCTGTTGGCTTATGTGTGAGAGTGAAGACTGTACTTGAATAAAATTGAAGCCACTTTGGTTCTCGTTGTAAAAAAAACGCCCGTCGATATGTGGCTCGCCCAAAAAGGCCGAGACTTGATGCCCACTGTAAAAGCTGAGCAGATACTGCAAAAATACCTCATCACTGTCGATAGCGGCGTCTACCATGGGCCATGAGCGCACCAAAGAGCGCACAACCCAGGGCTGCGTCGATCGGGTCTCGGTGGCAGCATCCGCAATAAGCTGTTCTATGCTGAGTTCGGCAATCGGCTGAGGCGCAGACAGAAGATTCATCATTGGAATCAGTCAGGCGTGCTTCATTGTGAGGAGTCGGGTGAGCTGTGCTTGTGAAGCAAGTATCATAAACAGCGGGGCGAGATGGCCCTGTGCGTGGAGCTCCCCAAGTTCATCACCACCAAGCGCCGCCACTCGATCTTCATCGATACCAAAAAACCCCGACAGCACGTGAGGCTTTCCTGCCGCATCATTCACTTTCAGGTCAATTCCCGTAACCAGGTTTTTTTCGTTGAGAGCGTGCGCAAAAGCTAACGTGTGCGAATGACTCGCTTCAATGCGTTCCAGAATGTTAATCACTTTTTCCAAATAAGGGCTATATCCACCGTGTTCCAAAAACAGCGCCTCGCCCCCCTCTTGAACCAACTTGGGGTGATTCTCATCAATCGCAATAACAGATTGCTCTTGCGCAGTTTGATCGCGCTCCGAGGCAATAAGAAAAGGGCCCTTTTGCATCATCAGGGGGATGGTGCGGGTAGACCAACCTGCCTCGGATACAAACAGATTTTCTCCTTGTTCAAGCCCCATTAGCGCGACGGGTAATGGGTTCTCCGACTCGGGGGTCAGCTGAAACAGCATTGGGTAACTGCCCTGCAGAGATCGCATCTCTGAGGTGAGCACTAAGCACGTCATGCGGGTGTCACCCCACTTGGAGCCGTATTCGGCCACTACCTGCAGTGTGGCGTGGTCCACGTTGTTGAGTTTTGAGATCGCAGGATCCATACCTTACCTCGATGCAAATCCCACGGTAGCCGCCTGTTCTAGTAGTTGCCTGTGAGGGGGTAAATGGGTGGTAAATTGGGCAGCCTGTTGACGCACTTCTTTCAATAATAAGGCAGCCTTCTCTTTTTTTGCCATAGCATCGCGACGAACAGATAGTTCGACTGCGCTGTGGAATTCCATCCCATACAGCACGTATTGGTAGCTCGCAGCGGGGAACATCTCGTCTACTCGCCGCTCGTCCTGGTGCCATGGGCACCGGAATCTCCATTCCTCCAGCTTAGCCAGCAGATCATCTGGCACGCTGGATGGCTTACGGTGGTCGATCCAATAGTCAGTGTCGGTTCGTTGTGAAAGCACGTAATGAAGCTTTAAAAATTCGATGATTTGATCCCACCGCGCCTTGAACTCAGCGTTAAATCGATCTGCGACGGTGCCCAGCTGATGTCGGTTGCGGGGGAGTTGCTCGGCCACGCGACGCGCACTGAGTTCTACCAATACTAGAGCAGAAGCTTCGAGTGGCTCAATGAAACCGGCTGATAAGCCGATAGCCACGCAGTTTCGCCGCCAAAAAAACTTCCTGTGGCCTGGCGTGAATTTGATCAAGCGCGGCGACGCTGAGTCGAGACCGGATGGGTGACCGCTGGTTTGTAAATATTGATTCAAAGCGGTTAGCATCGTGTCTTCGTCGGTGTGTCGTGACGAGAAGACTGCTCCAACACCTCTGCGGTGCTGCAGACCGATATCCCAATACCACCCTGCCTGATGAGCGGTGGCTCGGGTCGTCGTAGCGATCGATGCATTGGGGTCCGAATAGGGAACTTGCACGGCGAGGGCTCGGTCGTTAAAGAGCACTGAGTCTTTGCGTTCAGTGGGCACACCAAAGTGCTCGCCCATAAGTAGGCTACGAAAGCCACTGCAGTCGACAAAGAGGTCCCCGTGGAGCTTGCCTTCAGCCGTCAGCAAAAAATCGATATCTCCGTCGGCGCGGCTCTGGACGTGAGTGACGTCGGCAAGAATGTGCTTTACGCCTAACTTCCCCAGGGCATGATCGCGCAGGAGTGCAGCGAATTTTCCTGCGTCCAAGTGATAGCCGTAGTTAAGCGAGAATGCATACTCTGGTATCTGAAGCTGTTTTGGCGCCAGCCCCGCCTCGCATACGTCAAATTGCGGCGTTACGGCTTGCGCGAATGATTGTTTTCCGAGAACGCCACTATTCCAGTACTCGGCGAGGTTAATATCCATGAATCCATGAGGCAGTGTGAAGGGATGGTAGTAGGTCTCATCGCCTCCGGTTCGCCATCCGGTAAAGAGGGTGCCTTGCTTCAAGGTCGCACCGCAGCACGAGATGAAGTCTTGTTCGGAAATGCCGACTTTGAGGAGAGTGGATCGCATTGACGGCCATGTGCCCTCGCCGACACCAATGGTTGGCGTGGTGGGGGATTCCAGTAGTGTGATGCTAATCGGACTGGAGGGGTCAAACTCAGCCGCCAGAATATTGGCGGTCAACCAACCGGCAGTGCCACCTCCTAAGATTATAATATGATCAATGGTTTGGTTCATCACGGATCCATGCGTTGATGACGCCACTGTGGTGCTGCAATTCTAGCGCTTTATACATAACAAAAACCGCCCGGGAAGGGCGGCTTTAAGGCGCATGATTAAATTGGAGGCTCAGTAGCTGTATCGGAATCCAATATTAAATCGCGCGCCGATCTGGCCTACACCATACAACTGTAACGGATCGCGACCATGGCTGCGC
>CAJWWJ010000152.1 GCA_913048575.1 uncultured Halieaceae bacterium | reverse complement strand
TATCATTGAGTTTCGGGTTTTGCGCGATCAACTCGACGCAACGCCGCGTCATGCGCTTACCATCGTAGGCGATCAGCGCACTGCGAGGCTCTACAAATTCACCTGCCACCGTCAATATGGGGCGGCGCACTTGCCTGCTGATCATCTCGACATGGCGTCCAAGGTCTCGGCGTGTGTGCGCTGCTGATTCGCCGCGTCGCCCTAACACGTATAGCGCGACATCCTGCTGCTGTTCTTCAAGCGTACCGAGTAATTGACCATACCGCTGCCGGGTGTCCACCGAGATCGCCTCATTAGCCTCACATCGCTGTCTCAGACCGTTCAAAAATACGCGACCGCGATCGCGTACTTGTCGCGTACGCGTGCCCTCCTCTTCAGTGAGCTGATTGAGTAAGTTCTCTTGCGCGTCAACGCCAATCGCACCACTGTGATCAGTACTGGCTGATATTTCTTGATGTCGGTCAATGATATGTAACAACTCGAGTGGCAGCACCAGCTTTCGGGCCGCCCATGCCGCATAGTCCGCCACATAATCCGCGTACGGCGACTGATCGACACAGGCAAGGATTTTTCGTTGCTTCAGCATCTCAATATCTCAGTGGGGCAGCAGTAAGTCTGCTGGCTCGTCTTTATCATGCAGTGCAAATCGATCCACCATGGTCGCACTGGCTTCATTGAGCCCGAGCACCTCAACCTCAGTGCCTTCGCGTCGAAACTTCATCACCACTTTATCGAGGGCACTCACCGCGGTGATATCCCAGAAATGCGCTCGCGAAACATCAATTCGCACGGCTTCAATGACTTCTTGAAAATCAAAAGATTGGACAAACCGATCGGCGCTGGCAAAAAAGACTTGCCCCAAAACAGTGTAGTTCCGCGTTCGGCCCTCGTCTTCAGAGCGAGAACTGATCGACAAAATGCGACCCACTTTGTGCGCAAAGAAGAAACCGGATAGCAAGACACCGGACAACACCCCCTGCGCTAAGTCATGGGTCGACACCGTCACCATCACCGTGACAATCATCACCATACTGGAGCTGGCAGGGTGACTGCGCAAGTTTCGAATAGAGTCCCAATTGAAGGTGCCCACCGACACCATGATCATCACAGCCACCAGTGCTGCCATGGGAATACGGCTGACCCAATCGCCCAAAAACATGAGGAGTGCCAGTAGGAAGACACCGGCACTGAGTGTCGACAGCCGACCACGCCCCCCTGATTTAATATTGATCACCGATTGGCCGATCATCGCGCAACCCGCCATCCCACCCATGAAACCCGAGGCAATGTTGGCAACGCCCTGCCCCACACACTCGCGGCTTTTATCGCTGTTGGTATCGGTTAAATCATCGACGATCGTAGCCGTCATCAGCGACTCCAACAGCCCCACCACCATTAACGTGACGCTATAAGGGAAAATAATCTTGAACGTCTCTAACGTCAGCGGAAGATTAGGGATCAACAGCACCGGAGGGGTTGAGGGCAAGTCGCCCATATCGCCGACCGTTCTAACATCAATGCCCGCCACTACAGAAACGACTGTCAATATAATGATGGCAATGAGTGGCGACGGGACCGCTTTCGTTAGCAGCGGCAGCCCGTAGATAATGCCCAGCCCAGCGGCCGTCATGACATAGACCGGCCACGGCACGTCAATCAACTCGGGCAGCTGAGCCATAAAAATAAGAATCGCCAGTGCGTTAACAAAGCCGGTCACCACTGATCGCGAGACGAAACGCATCAGCTCACCCAATCGAATCCAGCCCGCGATAATTTGCAAGACCCCGGTCAGCACGGTGGCCGCAAAGAGATACTCGAGTCCATGGTCCTTTACCAAGGTCACCATGAGCAGCGCCATCGCACCGGTGGCTGCTGAGATCATCCCCGGCCGACCGCCGGTGAAGGCGATCACGACGGCAATACAAAACGAGGCGTAAAGCCCTACTTTGGGATCCACACCCGCAATAATCGAAAAAGCGATGGCCTCGGGTATCAACGCTAGTGCAACGACTAAGCCCGCCAGCAAATCACTACGGACGTTTGAGAACCACTCTTGGCGAATTGTATTCATTGAAGTTTGGAGCTCCAGCTGCAGCGAGAATCAAGCATGCCCTCGAATACGGCGATTGGGTTTGAACGGATCGCCTAGGGTATGCGATAGAGCGCTAGCACCGCCAGCGGATATCAGGCCAACTCTGACCACCTATCATGAGCCAGTTCAGGCGGTGGGCGGCTTGCGAGGAGAGACGATTTACTCCCGTAGCGAACCCTGTAGAGTAGAACGTCGGTACTGCAAAGAGCGCTAATTTGATGATGCCTGTCTATCGTTGCCACTGCCCCTGCGAGACGAATCAGTTTGAGATTTCTGGGCCACCCGTGACGCGCTTTTTCTGTCATTGCACGATTTGCCAAGAAAAATACCAAGCGCCCTACGCAGACGTCGTTTTGTTTCCCTTAGCGGGGTTGGCCTTACCCGAGGGTCATTCAATCAACTTTGGCCAATACAAACGGTTTGGTGCGATTGATCGGGGGATGTGCACCGCCTGCCATCAACCCGTCATGGCTAAAGCGGGAGAAGGCAGCAAGGGGCTCGCCTTTATCGCGGCTCACAATGTTGCCAACGCAGCGTCATTACCTGCGCCGAGCATGCATGTGTTTTATGGCACGCGAGTCGCGGATGTGGCCGATTCATTGCCCAAGTATCGACATTACGTGTCTAGTCAATTTGCCTTTCTGAAGTTATTGCTCACTCGCGGCCGCGCATAGCGCCGGCACACCTGACACCACCTCGCTAGAGCGTCTGGCCATCGCGCAAAATCGTTGTGGCCAGTAATCCCTTTAGGCATTGCCGGCGTAATAACCACGGAACTATCAATCGACTGCTGTCACGACTTCAAACCAAGATCGTGACATTAGACAACGTGACATTAGACAACGTTACTTTAGACCCGCGCGGCAGTACCCGCTGAGAGCTCACCATGACCGATCACACCTCACAAGACTTTGGCTTCGGCACCCAAATTCGCAAGTCGCCTTTTTTTGATGCGACCGTGCGCTGGGGGGCAGTCGACTTCTCCGTTTATAACCACATGTACATTCCCCGATCATTCGGCGATCCAGAGGAAAACTTCTGGAATCTGGTCAACCACGCCATTTTGTGTGACGTTGCGGTAGAGCGTCAGGTCGAAATATCGGGGCCCGATGCCGCAAAATTTACGCAATTGCTCACACCTCGCAATCTGTCCCAATGCGCCGTCGGTCAGTGTAAATATGTGCTGATCACCAATGCAGACGGCGGCATCCTCAATGACCCCGTTCTCTTACGCCTAGAAGAGAATCGTTTCTGGTTATCTCTCGCCGATAGCGATATTTTATTATGGGCGCAGGGCGTCGCAAGCCACGCGGGATTGGATGTTTCGATCCACGAACCCGATGTCTCACCCCTGCAACTTCAGGGCCCCAGATCCGGCGACATCATGGCTGCCTTGTTTGGCGAATCCATTAGAGAACTCAAGTATTACTGGCTGAAGCGTTGTGATCTTGATGGTATTCCACTGGTTATTTCTCGCACGGGCTGGTCCAGTGAATTAGGTTACGAAATCTATCTCTGTGATGGCCAACAAGGTTCTGCTTTATGGGAAAAGATCATGGCGGCAGGGGAACCACTGGGATTACGACCCGGCCACACCTCAACGATCAGGCGAGTGGAAGGCGGAATGCTGTCCTATCACGCGGATATGACGGCAGCGAACAATCCATTTGAACTGGGTCTCGATCGATTGATCGACCTCGACATGGAAGACGATTTTATCGGTAAAGCTGCGCTCCGACGCATTCAACAAACAGGCATAACACAGCGACAAGCCGGTTTGGTTCTCGACGGCGCAGCCCTATCGGGACCGAACACAGCGTATTGGCCACTGCGGGTGGGGAATCAGGTTGTGGGTCAAATCACCTCAGCGGTCTACTCTCCGCGACTCAAGCAAAACATTGCACTGGCGATGCTAGACGCTGACTACAGCGCCTTGGGCACCCAGCTTGAGGCAGATCTGTCCAGCGAGGTGAGGGACGTGACCGTTGTGGAGAAACCGTTCTTCGACCCTAAAAAGGCGATCGCAGCGTCGACGCATTCGGCCTAATTACCTGGTCAAGGCTTCCAGTCGATAGACGCTGATCTGGGATCGTGTTGCGACAGGCCCTCTCCGCAATCCGACCGGGCGCATCGTGGGATGACGTGGCAATCCGACAACCGGGTTCAACGCGACTGGAATCTTTGTCGCAGCTCAGTTTTTAGGATTTTGCCCGTAGACGTTTTAGGCAGCGCACCAAAGATGATGTGCTTCGGACGCTTAAAGCCTGCTAAGTGGGCGCGCGCATGGGCAATGAGATCGTCCTCTGTAGCCTGAGCACCTTCCACTAATTCGACAAAAGCGCAGGGCACCTCGCCCCATTTCTCATCGGGCATCGCCACGACCGCGACACACTCTACCGCTGAATGGGAGTAGAGAGCATTCTCGACCTCGATCGAAGAAATATTCTCTCCGCCCGAAATAATGATGTCTTTCGAGCGATCTTTAATTTCAATATAGCCATCAGGATGTTGAACCGCTAGATCTCCAGACCAAAACCACCCTCCACGAAACGCATCAACCGTTGCGTCAGGTTGCTTCAGGTAACCTTTCATGACGATATTGCCCCGAAAAACAATTTCGCCCTGGGTTTCACCATCCCACGGCACCCTTTGCTGAGAATCCGGGTCCAACACCACAACCTCTTCTTGTAGCTCATAAGCCACGCCTTGGCGTGCTTTCTGCCGCGCCTGCTCCGCCATTGGCAAGCTTGCCCAGGTGGCCTTCTCAGCACACACCACCGCGGGCCCATACACTTCCGTTAAGCCATAAACGTGCGTAATGCTAATGCCCATCTCCTCCATCGCAGTAATCACCTGAGGAGGCGGCGGCGCTGCCGCCGTCATCATACGAATTTTCTGGCTGAAAGTCCGTTGGTCATGAGGATCTGCATTCGCGATCATCGACATAATG
>CAJWWJ010000151.1 GCA_913048575.1 uncultured Halieaceae bacterium | reverse complement strand
AGTGACCTTTTACCGATTCTGGTTGGGCTTAAATTCCAAATCGCGGCGTGTTAGGGTGGCTTTGATACTTTAGCTCTGGATTGGGCTATCGACACACTCAAAGGATTGAATCGTGTTGACAAAACTAGGCTTTGCCAAGATGCCCCCACTGGTGGGCATTGATATCAGCTCGACGACGGTAAAACTGTTGGAGCTAAGCCGCAAAGGCGTCGATTATTGCGTAGAAAGCTACGCTGTCGCGCCCCTTCCCCCTGAAGCCGTTATTGAGAAAAACGTCAATCGTACCGAGCTCGTCGCGGAGGTCATTCGTGACTTAGTGGGTCGTTCTGGCACCAAGGCTCGGCGTGCGGTAGCTGCGGTCTCGGGCTCAGCGGTCATTACCAAAACCATTGCGATGCCAGCGGGACTGTCTGAGGAGGATATCGAGGCGCAGCTGATTTTAGAGGCTGATCAGTACATTCCCTATCCGTTAGATGAAGTGACAATAGATTTTGAGACGTTAGGGCCGATATCAGGCCAAGACAATCACGTTCACGTTTTGCTGGCTGCCTGTCGTCAAGAGACTATTGAATCTCGTGTTGGTGCTCTAGCGATAGCAGGGTTGACGCCGGTCATCATGGATATTGAGGTGTTCGCTCGGGAGCGCGCAATGACCCTGCTCTCTAGCCAGCTGCCGGAGGGTCAGCATCACGCTATTGGCATGGTGGATATTGGCGCCAGTATGACGACGCTGTCGGTCTTTGCAGGCGACGAATCGATTTATACCCGAGAGCACTTATTTGGTGGTATGCAGCTGACAGATGACATTATGAGTCGCTACGGACTCTCTTTCGAAGAAGCCGGTCGTGCGAAGAAGCAGGGCGGTTTACCGGATGGTTGTGAACCTGACGATTATGACGAGGCGGTGTTAGCGCCTTTCCTGGAGGCAGTTGAATCGCAAATCAGTCGTTCTCTCCAGTTTTTCTTTTCCTCGAGCGAATATGCTGAGCTTGATTGCATCGTCTTGTGTGGCGGCGTCGCGGTGATGAAGGGCCTTGCAGAACGAATCTCAAAACGCCTATCTACCCCCACCATCATTGCCAATCCTTTTGCAGGTATGTCTGTGGCTGCACGTGTCAACGCACAAGCGCTGGCAAGAGACGCGCCAGCGATGATGGTGGCCTGCGGTTTGGCGATGCGGAGACTCAGTGATGGCTAATATCAACTTGTTGCCTTGGCGTGAGACGCGTCGCCAAGCGCGTCGCCAGCAGTTTTTGACTGGCCTGTGTGGGGCCACGCTCTTCGCTGTGCTGTCAGTCTGGCTTTGGGATGCGGTAGTCAGCGGTCAGATCGCTCATCAAGAGACGCGTAACCGGAAATTGACCACCCAAATTAAACTGCTTGATCAGGAGGTCGCTGAGATCAGAGATTTGCAGCTCAAGCGCAATCGTCTGATAGATCGTATGAGGGTGATACAAGCGTTACAGGGCAATCGGCCAGTCATTGTAAGGCTGTTGGATCAGCTGGTCCGAACGGTGCCCGAGGGGGTTTTTTATACTTCACTGCAAACCGATGCTCAGCTCGTCTCTATTGAGGGCAT
Organism: uncultured Halieaceae bacterium; assembly: GCA_913048575.1. GTDB lineage: Bacteria > Pseudomonadota > Gammaproteobacteria > Pseudomonadales > Halieaceae > Luminiphilus. Next base: position 3,469 of record CAJWWJ010000151.1, on the reverse strand, counting down.
TGCTGAATCCAATAACCGAGTCTCTAGTCTCATGCGCCGTTTGGAGGCGTCGCGTTGGCTGCAAGCGCCGAGCTTAGATGCGGTGCAGGCAACCCCCGACTACGGCACACAGGCGACCCACTTTACGCTGTCAGTGGGCATTGAGCTGCCAGAAGAAGCCGTTGAGCAACCGTTATGAATCGAACAGACCTGCTCCGCACACTGCGAGAGTTTGATCTGGCTGAATTGGATCTGACTGCCCTTGATTTTGACAATTTTGGTAATTGGCCCGTCTGGGCAAAAGCATTGGCAATGGCATTGCTATACAGCGTGACGATCGCCATCGGGTTTTATCTTCATATTGGAGACGTCCATCAGCAGTTGGCCGATGCCGAGCGATCAGAACAGGAATTGAAGCAGGCATTTGAAACCAAAGCATTTGAAGCCGCTAATTTGGATCTTTATAGGGCGCAATTGATAGAGATGGAGACGCGCTTTGGTGTTTTAGTGTCGCAATTGCCTTCTCAGACCGAGGTTCCAGGCTTGCTCGAGGACATTACGGGTAAAGGTGAGCTGAATGGTCTCCGTATTAATCGTATTGATCTTTTAGATGAGCAAACACAAAATTTTTATATTGAGTTGCCCATTGCTATTGAAGCCACCGGCTCTTATCACGACTTAGGCGCGTTTATTTCTGGTATGGCGAGCTTGCCTCGTATTGTCACGTTACACGATTTTCAGATCCTCGGAGACGACGCCAGCGCGCCCCTACTCGAGATGAAAATCCGCGCAAAAACTTATCGTTATCGGGAAGACGACGATGCGGGATAATCGCCTTGCGCCGCTTCGTCTCGCGATCCGAGCGGTGTTGATGGCCGCGGTGTTGTCGGCTTGTGCAGACCGCAGTTTCACCGACTTAGACGACTTTATGGATGAGAAGCGAGCGCTGCCGGGCGGTGTTGTTCAACCCATTCCTACCTTTGAAGCTTACGAGGCGTTTGCCTATGCGGCGGCGACTTTACGCAGTCCATTTGATCGGCCCATGAACGCCCGGCAGCTCGCGGCCTTATCGGCGCCCACGATGGTGCGCCCTGATGAGAACCGGACAAAAAATTATTTGGAGCGCTTTTCGCTAGACACCTTGGCTATGGTGGGCACTTTGCAGCGAGACAACTTTAATTGGAGTTTGATCAAGGACCCGGAAGGCAGGATCCACCGGATTCAGCTCGGCAGTTTTCTGGGCCGTGATCATGGTCGTGTTGTTGAAATGGGTGACGCTTTTGTTGTGGTGACCGAAATCGTCTCGGATGGAACCGAGAATGGCTGGGTGGAGCGACCCAGAACAATTGAGCTCAAAGGGATGTGAGCGAAGGAGATAACGCAATGGAAAGCGCAGCCAGAAGAGGGCGATCTTTACCGGTGCTGAGGGGGTTGAGTTACGTGTTTGGCTGCCTGTTGCTGTGTGTGACGGCAATGTCAGCAGAGTCTGCGATACTGGAAAAAATTGCCTTCACACCTCAGCCTGGGTCTCAGCTTGCGGTGACGTTAACGTTCGATCAGCCCTTTTTAGCGGAGGTCGACAGTTATGCTATCGAGAAGCCTGCCAGAGTGGTGTTGGATTTGCCGGGTACTCGCAGCATGCTGGGAGAAAGGCGGTTCAAGCTTCCGCAAGCCAACGCCACCAGTGTGTTAGTGCTCGAATCCGAAGACCGCACCCGCGTGATCATCAATCTTGTTGAGCTACTGCCGTTTCACACGGTGGTGTCGGGTGACCAGCTGACACTGCAGCTGGGCGGGGAGGTCGAGGCGGTCGACGTGGATGCGCAGGACACCAGTAGTATCTTGCAAACCGATGTTGACCGAGTCGAGCGAGTGGTCTCGGAAATAACAGATCTGGCGTTTCGGCGATCGGCTGAGGGCGAGGGTTTATTGGTGCTGAGCTTAAGTGATCCGGGCGTCACGGCGAGCGTGTTCAGCGAAGGCGGCAATATCACGCTGCAGTTTCGTCACACGGGTGTCAGGAAATCGCTGATTCGGCGTTTTGACGTGACTGATTTCGCAACGCCAGTACAGGGCATCGAAGTCAATACGACCGAGCAAGGCACCCGGCTGACGTTACGTGCAACTGGTCTATTCGATTATCTAGCTTACCAAACGGGCAATACCTACACCCTTGCCGTAACGGGGCTCAACGAGGAGGAGGAGCGGGATCGTCTCAATCAGTTTGATTATGCGGGTGATCGTATCTCGCTCAATTTCCAAAGTATTGAGGTCCGGTCGGTACTGCAGCTGATTGCTGATTTCACTGGGCTAAATCTTGTGGCCTCAGACTCTGTGGAGGGGAGTATTACGTTGCGGCTAGATGATGTCCCCTGGGATCAAGCGCTTGATTTGGTGCTCAAAACTCGGGGTCTCGACAGTCGCCAGATAGGTAATGTGTTAATGGTGGCGCCCACCCAGGAGCTGGCTGAGCGGGAGCGCCAGGAAATTGAAGCCAATAAACAAATAGCAGAACTCGCGCCCCTGCAATCAGAATTTATTCGTATCCGCTATGCAAAGGCGAGCAATATTGTCGGGCTGTTTCAAGCGGGTTCAGAAGAGGGGGGGGCCTTAATTTCTGAGCGGGGTTCGGTGGTCGTGGATGATCGCACGAACTCGATTGTTGTCACGGATACCAGGGCCAAGCTGGCGGAGATCAGAGCGCTGATTGAGCAGGTCGATATTCCTATCCGTCAGGTCATGATTGAGGCGCGCATAGTGATTGCGTCTTCCAATATCAATGAGCAACTTGGCATCCGCTGGGGAGGGGGTTACCTCAATGCAGGATCCGACCGGTTTACCTCGGTAGCAGGGGATACCGCCAGTGTGACGAGCCTCAACAATCAGTTGATCGGAGGCGCTAACCCGATTGCCATGCCCACCGCGCCGCTGGTCGACTTGGGCGTTGCTGAGGCGACATCAGGGTTTGCAGTCGGGTTTACTTCCACTGACCTATTTCTCACTGCCGAGCTGTCAGCGCTGGAAGCTTCCGGCGAGGGTGAGGTGGTTTCGCAACCAAAGGTGATTACTGGTGATAAACAGAAGGCCAGTATAAAGTCGGGGACTGAAATCCCGTATCAAGAGGGAGCCGCGTCGGGCGCCACGACAACGGCGTTTAAGGAGGCGGTTTTGAAACTGGATGTGACACCGAATATCACACCGGATGATCGCATCCTGCTCGATTTGATTGTCAATCAGGATTCGGTGGGTGCGTTGGTGCCGAGTGGTAACGGTGGATTTATTCCCACTATCGATACCACGGAGCTGACAACGCAGGTGCTTGTCGGGAACGGTGAAACCGTGGTGTTGGGCGGTGTCTTTAAAAATGAAGAACTGGTTAAGGTTGCAAAAGTCCCGCTGCTTGGCGATATTCCCTATCTCGGCAACTTGTTCAAGAGCACTGCCAACACACAACAAAAAACGGAAATGCTCATTTTTATTACGCCTAGAA
>CAJWWJ010000150.1 GCA_913048575.1 uncultured Halieaceae bacterium | reverse complement strand
AACACTCGCAGGTCGGCCTCCGCCAAGGCTGCTTGCAGGCGATTACGATCTGGTGGCGCGGACATCACGTTAACTATCCCTTAGCGATGCTCTGGGCATCGTCAATTGCGCAATCAAGGATTGCGTCGATCAATAAAAGAAGAAGATTATCAGAAAAGGCTCACCTAGCCTGACAGGAAACTCTGCCCGAGCATCCGCAAGCCGGTCACCAACAACACAATATCAAAGAGTGTTTTCAACCTTGCCGCAGGCAGCTTAGAAGCCAGCGCCGCGCCAATCGGAGCAAATATCACGGTCAACGGAACGATACACACGAAGCCCATGAGATTGACTAACCCTAGATTACCGGCAGGTGCGTCTGCGGGCGTATTGCCCAGTATCAGCATCGTGACAGTGCCAGGTAGTGCAATGATCAACCCGATGGCCGCGGCGGTACCCACCGCCTTGTGGACTGGGTAATTGTGCAAGGTCAGTAAAGGCACTGAGAGAGTGCCACCGCCAATTCCGACGAGGACACTGAAGAACCCCACAGCGCTCGCCATCACTGACTGCCCTAGGCGGTTGGGCAGCGTTGTAAACCGTGGTGAGTTCGAATGAAATAAACCACTGAGAGCAGACAGCGTCGCGATGATACCGAACAGCGCAACGACCTCATTGCCATTGATCCGAGTGGCCAGCCAACTGCCCAACAAAACGCCGAATAAAATGAAGAGGCCCCAGCGCGTTAAGAGTCGGTTATCGACATTACCTTTTTTGTGATGGGCGCGAATCGAACTGATAGAAGTCGGCACGATAGTGGCCAGGGAGGTGGCAGTGGCAATGGCCATGGCAGATGTCGGCGACACACCGTCGCTTTGAAACAGAAAGAACAGCACAGGGACGATGACAATACCGCCCCCTACACCCAACAGCCCCGCCAACATGCCCGCAAAAGCGCCAGTCGCTGACAAAGCCAACAGCGTACTGGCGTAACTAACCACAAACTCTATGATTCCCATAAATGATAACGCCAGTGCTGTTGAGGCTGCCTTGATACAGGATTCAGTTTGCCGCAGCGTTTAACCGTCGCGGTATAACAGGCCCGCCCACCCGAATGTTACGCCGCGAGTTCCTGTCTGACGATCTCAGTACCGGCTCGCAAAGCGTTCATTTTTCCACGCGCCACCTGCCGTGACAGTGGCGCCATGCCGCAGTTGGTACTGGGGTAAAGCTTATCTGCATCGACATACTGCAGCGCCTCTCTCAAGGTGTTTGCCACCTCCTCTGGCGTTTCAATGGCATCGTTAGCCACATCAATAACCCCAACCATGACCTTCTTGCCACGGACCAATCCGAGCAGCTCCATCGGTACGAGTGAGTTGTGACATTCGAGTGAAATAATGTCGACGTCTGACGCCTGTAATTGAGGAAATACCTCCTCGTACTGCCGCCACTCAGAGCCGAGGGTTTTTTTCCAATCGGTATTGGCCTTGATGCCGTAGCCGTAACACACATGCACCACCGTCTCGCAGCGAAGGCCTTCGATGGCTCTGTTCATGCAGGCAATACCCCAATCTTTGACCTCATCAAAAAACACATTAAATGCCGGCTCATCGAGCTGAATGATGTCGACGCCTGCCGCCTCCAACTCCTTCGCCTCCTGATTAATAATGCCTGCAAATTCAAAGGCCAACGCTTTACGGTTTTTGTAGTAGTCATCGTAAAGCGTATCCACCATCGTCATGGGCCCGGGCAGCGCCCATTTGATTCGCCGGTCAGTTTGCGCTCGCAGAAACTTAGCATCCTCCACAAAAACCGGCAGCCGCCTTTTAACAGGCCCTACCACCCTCGGAACGCTTGCGTCGTATCGATCACGGATTTTGACGGTTCGCCGCTCTTCAAAATCAACGCCATCAAGATGCTCGATAAAAGTGGTCACGAAGTGCTGACGGGTTTGTTCACCGTCAGTGACGATATCAATGCCAGCCAGCTGCTGCTCCTGTAAGGCCACGCGCAGTGCATCCTGCTTGCCAAGCACCAGCTCTTCGCCAGTTAACTTCCAAGGCGACCAAAGCGACTCTGGCTTTGCCAACCACGAGGGCTTCGGCAGACTTCCAGCTGTAGAGGTTGGGAGTAATTTATTCGTCATCATAGATACTTCACACATCGGCTTATTAGAGAGAACAGTTAGCGGACCATGCTTCCAGAATCGCGTGATAAGGCTTAATAAAATGCTCTTCAGCAAACTTGCCTTGCTTAATGGCTAGCTGGTTTCGCTCCTCACGGTCGTAGACGATTTGTGTCAGTGAGTGATTGGCACTTTTCAGACTGGGGCGATATACCCCTCCCGCGGCTGCGTTGGCGTTGTAGATTTCTGGCCGGTAGATTTTCTGGAATGTCTCCATCGTGGCAATGGTGCTGATCAACTCGAGGTTGGTGTAATCGCCGAGCAGGTCCGCAACGCAGTAAAAAGCCAGCGGCGCAACGCTGTTAGGCGGCATAAAATACCGAACACTAAATCCCATTTTCTCAAAGTACTGCTCCGTCAATGAAGATTCATTAGGCAAGTACTCAACACCCAGCACTGGATGCTGATTCTCAGTGCGCTGATACGTTTTATTATCAGACACGCTCAGACATATCACCGGCAGCTTGCTGAAATGCGCTTTATAAGCGGGCGAATTCAAAAAATCTTTAAAAAGCTTGCCGTGCAAATCTCCAAAGTTCGCCGGCACGCTAAAGCCGCTCTGACCTTCATTGTGCTCGAGCAACCGAACACTGAAGTCATAGTCACGAACATAGGATGAAAAGTTGTTCCCCGCGATACCCTCGATGCGCCGGGTCGTCTTGTGATCCACAATGTAAGTCTTGAGGATCTCGATAGACGGAAAGTGTTCACCGGTGCCCTTGACATCGATATCGACTGAAATGATCTCAAGCTCAACTGAGTAGCGAGTCCCCGTGGGATTGTCCCAGCACGCTAGCGCATTGAAGCGGCTGTCGACCATTTTCAGCGCGTTTCGCAGGTTCTCCTGCCGATTGTCGCCTCTGGCCAAGTTGGCAAAATTGGTCGTGATGCGGGTGCCGCGCGATGGTCGGTAGTGCTCGTCGAATCTCACACTACTGGTCGTATAGGTAAAGCCGTCATCCATCATTTTCATATCCCGTTGCTGAGGCTAACAATCACCGCGCTGAAGACACTGCATGCTTCGGCATAGAGGGCAGTCGGTGCGGCCGGAGGGCTCGTTTTTACCGCCATTGCGTTATCCGCTAGCGGACAACTGGTGAGCTTTATACCAACCCCAATCAATGAAAAAAATTGATTATTTTTAATAAAGGTATTAACTATTCTCATGGGTTGGTAGTGCGTCGCCGGTGCTGAACAGCACTTGCGGTGGACAATACGCACCAACAATAGGGGGCGAGGCCTTGGTCTGCCCGTGGCTCGGCGGTTGCCAGCCGCTGATGACTGGCCCTACCAACACTCAGTAGGCGCTTTTAAACTGGCCTTATTAAACAGGCACTTTATAGTCGCGGGCTAAGTCGATGAAGGCATTGAGGTATGACGTATCCTCGTCCGTTTCTCGCGTCCCCAGGTGGATTTGCTTCGCGATGCCATTCTTTCCCAAACGCACAACAGACAGAGGCAATTTGTGACAGTACTCTTCTGCTAACCATCGCGGAAGTGCTGCCACCCCGCGGCCAGAGGCCACCATCTGCAACATAATGTCTGTGGTTTCGCTGGTTTTGTGTTGCTTAGGAACAACCGCATCGGGATTCAGAAACTCCGTGTAAATATCGAGACGCTCTCTTGCGACCGGATAGGTCAACAAAACCTCATCGCGCAGATCATTCGGTCGCGCGAAACTCCGCTCGGCCAGCTCATGCCCAACCGGTACCACCAGCACTTGCTCGTAATCAAACACAGGCACGAAGCAGAGGTCGCTGTGATAGACCGGATCTGGTGTTACCAGCAAGTCGATCTCGTGATCCTGCAGGGCATCAACGCCGCCAAATTGGAATTTCTGCCTAACATCCACATCCACCCCGGGCCAGCCAGCTAAGAACGGGGACACGACTTTTAATAACCACTGATAGCAGGGGTGGCATTCCATGCCGATGCGTAACGTGCCTTGCTCGCCCTGAGCGATCTGCTTGAGTTTGTCTTCGGCATGATCAAGCAGGGGCAGCACCCGATTCGCAATATCGAGCAGATGTCGACCAGCCTGTGTAAGCCGCAGACTCCGCCCCTCGCGAAGCCAAATGGCCGTGCCAAGATTATCTTCCAGCTTTCGGATGGTATGGCTGAGGGCAGACTGGGTCACGCAGAGCACTCCGGCAGCGGCCGTCAACGAACCGTGCTGCTCGACAGCGTGCACGACCCTAAGGTGGATACGTTCAATCATATTATTGATGAGCAAAATTAATCATTGGTTGAAAATATAACATTTTTATTCATTCGTTCGGTGTCCTAAGTTTGCAGCTCAGACACTTCGACGGATTTACCCATGAGCTCAGCAGTCACCAACATCTCGACTCCTAGGGCCGCCGCTGGCTTTAAGGTTATTCATATCAGCCCTCTGTCTGATGCCACGTTTGAGGTTGAGTTATGTTCGACCACAGACGCAGTACTGGACTACCGAGCCGGTCAGTACTTGCGGATGGAAGTGGATGTCAACGGTGACGGTCGACGGCAATCCCTGTCGTATTCTATTGCGAACAGTTTTGATCCAAGCGCGCCACGGCGGCTGCAACTTTTCATCCACAAGCAAAATGCCTTCGCAGGCCGTGTGCTTGAACATCTTTCTAACCTGAGCAACAGCGACACCGATTTAATGGTAACGCTCCCAATGGGTAAAGCGTTCTTGCAGACGGACCTAAATTTGCCCCATCTGCTGGTTGCAGCGGGTTCTGGTATCTCTAAGATCAAATGCCTGACGGAGCAGATCCTAAAGCAACAACCCGATACCAAAGTCAGTATTTATTGGTCCAACCGGTGCGCCGCCGATTTTTACCTGCTTGAGCGGTTTCAGAGCTGGGCCGATCAGCATCGTCACGTTGGCTTTACCCCCCTTCTCGAGTCTGAGGAAGCACACTGGCGGGGCCGTACCGGTTATCTTTATGAGGTGATCGAAGAGGACATTAGCGACCTAAGTGATACTCGGGCC
>CAJWWJ010000149.1 GCA_913048575.1 uncultured Halieaceae bacterium | reverse complement strand
TTTGGGCTTCAGTGCTATACTCCGCGCCTTTTCAAGACGGCCGGCTCTCCTCGTGTTGGGAGTACTTCGTTGCTTGAGCCGGGGCACAGGAGACCAGACAGCATGGCGCAAACGCTTTACGACAAACTGTGGGACGCTCATCTCGTCGAGCAGCGAGAAGATGGCACGGCCCTAATCTATATTGATCGCCACTTGCTACACGAGGTGACTTCACCGCAGGCTTTCGAGGGTTTGACGCTGGCGCAACGGGGGTTGTGGCGGCGGAGCGCCAATCTAGCGGTGCCCGACCATAATGTATCGACCCTTGCTTCTGAACGTGCAGACGGTCTCGCTGCGCTGCCCGACGCGATATCCAGACTGCAACTGCAGACCTTAGACGATAATTGTGCGGCTTTTAATGTGGTCGAAATTCCACTGGACGATATTCGTCAGGGCATCGTGCACGTGATGGGTCCGGAGCAAGGTGCCGTGTTACCGGGGATGACGGTTGTGTGTGGTGACTCCCACACTTCGACTCATGGAGCAGCAGGCGCGCTGGCCCACGGTATTGGCACGTCAGAGGTTGAGCACGTACTGGCAACGCAGTGTCTGATACAGCGCAAAATGAGAAACTTTCGAGTTGAGGTGACCGGTCAGTTAGCACCGGGTGTGACCGGCAAGGATATTGCTTTGGCGGTGATCGGTCGCATTGGCACCGCCGGAGGCACCGGCTATGCGTTAGAGTTTATGGGTTCTGCTATTCGGTCTTTGACCATGGAAGGTCGCATGACGTTGTGCAACATGGCGATCGAGGCAGGCGCGCGATGCGGTTTGGTGGCGGTAGATGATGTGACGCTGGATTATTTTCGAGGCAAACCATTGGCGCCTGAGGGCGAGCAATGGGAGACGGCCGAGCAGTGGTGGCGCACTTTGCGCAGTGACGAAGATGCGGTGTTCGATAACACGATCGTACTAGACGGCAACGCGATTGCGCCGCACGTCACTTGGGGCACCTCGCCAGAAATGGTGGCATCCGTACATGGCGAGGTACCGCGCCTGGCCGATATGCCTGACGAAACCGCCAAGCAAGGCTTGGCCCGCGCGCTCGACTATATGGGATTGACGGAAGGAATGCCTATTCAGGATATTCGGCCCGATGCGGTATTCATCGGTTCCTGCACTAACTCGCGGATTGAAGACCTGCGTGACGCGGCCGCAGTATTGAACGGCAAGCGGATCGCGCCAAGCGTTCGCAAGGCTTTGGTGGTGCCGGGCTCGGGCTTGGTCAAAGCACAAGCTGAGTCAGAGGGCTTAGACAAGATTTTTTTGGACGCGGGTATGGAATGGCGAGAGCCTGGCTGCTCAATGTGCCTAGCAATGAATGCAGATCGATTATTGCCGGGTGAACGATGCGCGAGTACTTCTAATCGCAACTTTGAGGGTCGTCAAGGGAGCGGTGGTCGCACGCATCTTGTGAGTCCTGCGATGGCTGCTGCTGCGGCAATAGCCGGCCACTTTGTGCCGGTGGCCGTGTCGGCTGACGGTAGCGGCGAGGAGGCTTTGGCATGAGGGCCTTTACCCGTCTCGATGGTTTGGTGGCACCGATGGACAGAGCCAATGTCGATACCGACCTGATGGTACCGAAGCAGTTCTTAAAATCGATAAAACGATCTGGTTTTGGGCCTAACTTATTTGATGATTTGCGCTACCTCGATGAGGGAGAGCCTGGTATGGATCATACCCAGCGCCCGCTCAATCCTGACTTTCCGCTTAACTTCGAACGCTATCAGGGCGCCTCGATACTGCTAACACGAGAAAACTTTGGCTGTGGGTCAAGCCGGGAACACGCTGCGTGGGCGATGGAAGATTTCGGTTTTCGCTGTGTGATTGCGCCCAGTTTCGCCGATATTTTTTGCTCTAACGCGCTGAAGAACGGCATCTTACCCATCGCTTTAGCTGCTGATCAGGTAGAGGCGCTGTTTACGCTGCTGTATGCCAATGAGGACTTGCGGTTAACGGTCGACCTAGAGTCATGTTCAATCCAGTTGCCTGATGGCGCGTTGTGGTCATTTTCGGTCGATGCCTTCCGCCGGGATTGTCTGCTGAAAGGGTTGGATGATATCGGTCTCACGCTGCAAAGCGCAGAAGCGATCAGGCAGTTCGAGCAGCAGCATGAGGCGCGTTTTCCTTGGTTGTTTAGAGATATCACGCTGTGACCAAAACTATCATGCTATTGCCCGGCGACGGCATCGGCCCTGAGGTCGTTCGGCAAGCACGCAGAGTGCTTGAAGCGGTGGGGGCTCGACATCACCTCGATCTGTGCTTTACCGAAGGGGATATTGGCGGCGTTGCAATCGATCGCAGTGGCGAGGCGTATCCCGCCGCCACCCGCTCCCTCGCGAACGAGGCGGACGCTATTCTTCTTGGAGCCGTAGGGGGTCCACAGTGGGATGGTTTGCCGGCGCAAGATCGACCGGAGCGTGGCTTGCTGGCGATCCGTGCCGACCTGGATCTATTTTGTAATTTGCGGCCTGCGCTGCTGTTCCCCGATCTCATTGGTGCGTCAAGCCTCCGGGCTGAGCTGGTGTCGGGGTTAGATGTCTTGATTGTTAGGGAGCTTACGGGTGGTGTGTATTTTGGCGAGCCTAGGGGCGTCCAGACGCGTGATGACGGTGTTCGAGAAGGCTTTAACACTGACCGTTATGACGAAGTAGAAATTCGGCGGATCGGGCGGTTGGCCTTTGAGGCCGCCCGAAAGCGCAACGGTAGGCTGTGCTCTGTCGATAAAGCCAATGTGCTCGAGGTAACGATGCTCTGGCGTGAGGTCATGCAAGAGCTCAGTAGCGAGTATCCAGATGTGTCGTTGTCCCATATGTACGTGGATAACGCGGCCATGCAATTGGTGCGGGAGCCGAAGCAATTTGACGTGCTAGTGACGGGTAACTTATTCGGCGACATTCTCTCTGATATCGCCGCAATGCTGACCGGATCGATCGGAATGCTGCCCTCGGCATCGCTGAATGCCCAGAACACTGGATTGTACGAACCAGTTCATGGCTCTGCCCCCGATATTGCGGATCTGGATAGCGCGAACCCGCTGGCAACGATTTTATCGGCGGCGATGTTGCTGCGCTTTTCGCTCGACGCCCCCGATGCGGCCAATGAAATTGAGAGGGCCGTTGCGGCAGTGCTGGTAAACGGATATCGGACAGCAGACATTGCTGAGCGTCAGTCGTCGGCCACCGTGGTTGGCACGCAGGCGATGGGTGATGCGGTCATTGCGGCTCTAACGGATTAATGCGACAGGAAAATGACATGAAGCCCATTAATATAGCGGTTGTTGGCGCGACGGGTGCGGTGGGAGAGGCCATGATGGATATCCTCGAGGCACGGCAATTTCCGGTTGATAACCTGTACCCACTGGCCTCGCAACGCTCCGCAGGAAAATCACTCCAGTTCAAGGGGAAGCACCATACGGTGCAAGATTTGAGTGAGTTTGATTTCTCCAAAGCGGACATCGCCCTGTTTTCAGCGGGGGGGGATGTCAGTGCGGCATTTGCGCCGGCAGCGGCTGAGGCTGGCTGTGTCGTGATTGACAACACGTCTCATTTTAGAAGGGAGCAGGACATTCCGTTAGTGATACCCGAGGTCAATCCGGAGGCCATTGGTGGTTATCGGCAGCGGGGCATTATTGCGAATCCCAACTGTTCTACTATTCAGATGCTGGTGGCGCTCAAGCCGATTTACGATGCCGTTGGCATTGAACGGATCAACGTTGCGACGTATCAGGCGGTCAGTGGCACGGGCAAAGAGGCGATTGAAGAGCTGGCAGGGCAAACCGCTCGTTTGCTGAATGGTAAAGCGGCAACGGCTTCTGTCTACCCGAAGCAGATCGCATTTAACGCCATTCCTCATATCGATACGTTTCAAGATAATGGCTACACTCGTGAAGAAATGAAGATGGTCTGGGAGACGCAGAAGATTTTGTCAGACGAGGCCATTGCGGTGAATCCCACTTGTGTTCGGGTTCCCGTGTTCTTTGGTCATGCTGAGGCCCTCCACATCGAGACCCGAGACGAGCTGAGTGCGGAAGCAGCGACAGCCTTACTCAGTGCTGCTGAGGGGGTAGTCGTCATGGACACTCACGAGGATGGGGGGTACCCCACGCCTGTAACAGAGGCGGCGGGCACTGACCCTGTGTTTGTTGGCAGGATTCGTAATGATATTTCACATCCAAAGGGGTTGAATCTTTGGGTGGTGGCTGACAACGTACGAAAGGGTGCTGCACTAAATAGTGTGCAGATTGCGGAGCTGCTAGTGTCTGAGTACCTGCAGGTCTAAAGATGACCCAGTGCATCAAGGTTAAAGACACCAGGGAATGGTGATCGGCAGAGTATTCAAGCCAGACCAATGGAAGGGGAAGGCATGACAGTCATGAAAAGGCTATTGCTACATTGGGTGCCACGATTCTTGTTGGCGGGCCTACTTAGTGCGCCTGTTTGGGCCGTGGGTCTGGGCGAGCTGACAGTCCAAAGCTACCTCAACGAGCCCTTCCGCGGAGAGGTGGCACTGATTGACGTAAATTCAATAGAAATCAATGATTTGAGAGTGGAACTTGCTTCAGAGGATGAGTTCCAAAGAGTGGGTGCCGAGCGCGTGTTTTGGCTCACCCAACTCCGCTTCGAAGTGCGGGAACAGGATACGGAAAAGCGGATCTTACTGACCACGGAGGCGCCGTTACGGGAGCCTTACTTGGACTTTGTCATGGCGCTGCGGTGGCCCCAGGGTCGGTTACTGCGCGATTACACGGCACTTATCGATTTACCCCCAACGACGACAATGGGTGAGGATTCAGTCACGCAATCGCCGCTCGACGATGCCATTCGGGTATCTGATGAAGCGCCAGAACCTGATCCCTTAAGGGAGCGTTCTACTGAGTCCATGTTGCAGACGACACCCTCGCTTGAGAACTCTGCCGGCGCTTCACCACCGACTGCGGGTTCATTCTATGTTGTGGTTCAAAACGACACGCTGTGGCGCATAGCCTCTAGTGTGGCGCCAGACCGTCTCTCGGTAGAGCAGGTAATGCTGGAGATCATCCGAATGAACCCGCAGGCGTTTCAGCAACAAAACGTGAACGGCCTGAAGGCGGGGTACCGGCTCGCACTGCCCCTTACCGAGAATATTGGGATTGATAGGGCGACAGCCATTGACGCAGTCGCACTGCAAAAT
>CAJWWJ010000148.1 GCA_913048575.1 uncultured Halieaceae bacterium | reverse complement strand
GCGATTGCGCTGGAGCTGGGCGATCAACAGCACCCCCTGGCGCGGTATTTGTGGAACTCAGGCTACGGTGAGGGCTGGGCGCTCTACTCGGAGCGGCTCGCCGACGAACTGGGGCTCTACCCCACCCCGCTAGACCTCATTGGCCTTTACTCCGACCAGATTGCGCGCGCCTCGCGGCTGGTGATGGACAGCGGCCTGCACACACTGGACTGGACCCGGCAACAAACCGTCGACTACATGATGAATAACTCGGGCTGGGCAGCGGTGGATATTCAGAACGAGATCGATCGCTACATCTCTTGGCCCGCTCAAGCGACCTCCTACATGCTCGGCATGATCGAGATCCGCCGGCTACGCACGATGGCCGAGGAGACCCTGGGGGACCAGTTTGATCTGCGCGGCTTCCATGACCGGGTGGTGGGTATGGGAAGCATCACCCTCCCCATGCTCGAGGAATCGATTGAGGCTTGGATCGCCGAACAACAGGCAAGCAGCTACTGAGGGTCGGTGAACACCGGTTGACTGCGAGGCGGTCGGAACCACAGTTGCCCCAACTGCCGGAATGACCGGGCCTGAAATGAGTCTCTGAACAAGCGCACCCACTCAGCGAAGGCAATCCGTAGCGGGTTATAGGTGTTGATATTGGTCAGCAGCCCGTAGCGCACCGGCGCAACCTCGGGCTCAAAGGTCCCGAACAGTCGGTCCCAGATAATCAACACGTTGCCGTAGTTGCGATCCACATACTCGGGGTTCGAGCCGTGGTGTGCGCGATGATGAGACGGCGTCACTAACAGCCACTCCAAGGGCGCCCACAGCTTTTTGATCACCTCGGTATGGGTCCAGAAACCGTAAATGGTCGCCACCGCGCCTGCGCTTGCCACCAGTAGCGGGTGAAAGCCCAGCAGTGGCAGCGGCCAGTAGAATAGCGCGCGGGTAAAGGGCCCAGTGGGCGACTGCCTGAGCGCCGTGCCCAGATTCATGTGTTCGCTCGAGTGATGCACTACATGGGCACACCACATGAAACGCACCCGGTGCTGAGCGCGGTGATACCAGTAAAAAACCAGGTCAATCACCACAAAGGTGAAGACCCACCCCCACACCGTGTTGGGCACCTCAAACACTCGAAACTGATAGAGGAAAAAATGCAGGCCTATGAGTGCGCCGCCTGTCACAAAGCGCACGACGCTGTTGATACCCAGCTGCGACATGGAACCGCCAAAGTCTTTGAGTGCATAGACGTTGCCGCCTTGCGACCGGGTGTACAGCACTTCCGCTACCAGCAGCAGCGCGAAGAGCGGCAATGCCATGAAAATCAGTTCCATGGTCAGAGTGTAACCAAATTCGAGTAATGGTTTAGCGAGGGCTAGGTTTTAAAGCGCTTCCAGGTGCCACCGTACTGGTAGCTGTCGGGGCGCTCGGACTTCAGGCGTTCAGTGCAGCGCCGGCAGAAAAACTGCCAGTTCTTGAGCCGATTCGAGCGACACCGAAATAGAGTCGGCGTCTCGGCCGAGCAGGCGTCACAGGTTTTGGTTCTTTGGCGCACGACTACATCACCATCAGTATTGGGATTTGCGCTCAGGCGCTACGCCGGTAGCGGTAGCCGAAACGGCAACGTAAGTGCCCAGCAGCGCTTCGATGGCCTCATCCATGGCGGTTGCAGACTCGAAATGCTCGCCTGCCATGCCAAAAAGCGCCATGAACATCGGCATACCATCGACTGCCTTGACGAAACTGAACTCAGACTCGGCTTGATACAGGGCGGTCCAGTAATGGCGCACCCGCGACCAGAAGGCGCTCGTGTCCCGCCAATAGTCGTCACCGGCGCTAAAGTCATAATCGAGCACGCGATCGTATCGGGATACACCGGCTTCCCGCGCCAAATAAGGTTGTAAGGCGGATGGCCGGTTGTTCTCGTCTAATACCAACTTCAGAGCATCCTCTTCCTGCGTCCAGCCGGCGGGCGTGATGGTGATGCGGTGCGAACCGTACAGTGCCTGATAGTCATCGCGGACACTAAATTCCCGCCTCGGCAGCGGCCTTCGCCGATCGTCTGATTGCCAGTACGAAACGCCCGGCGCGTGGGTCCAACGCCCTACCGCTTCGTAACGAGGCGAATCGTCTACCTGATAGACCGTTTGGGTCCAGGCGCCTGCACGGCTGTCGTCGTCGAGTGCTCGACGCGAAAAAGCGCCACGGCCCTGAAACGCATGCACCGCTGAGTCTTCGTATTGCCAATCTTGGCGCCAGTGCTTGACCACCATGGCGTCCGATTCAAACCCGTCGGCATCCAAGAAATGCATCACAATAATGTGCTGTAGGCTGACAAATTCAGGCTCATTCGCCACAACGTAAACGCGCTCAGTGCCCCAGCTCTGATAGGGCGCTTTGGGCTGATAGCCCTCGGTGAAACCCACGGTCTCGATAAAATCAAAGCTGGTCCGATAATCACCCGCCATCGCCAAAATCGCGCGCCGATCGCGTTCTTTGTCATCCAGGTTGGGCGCCTGCAGGCCGGTAAACGCCTCCGACGTGGCCCTATCCAGCTGTACCTCAGGGCCAGAGGTCGTGCCGCCACGAGGCTTCATGCTGCTCGAATCAGCGAACATCCAGGAGAAGGTGTACTGCCGTGGCGGCATCTCCTCACCCAGCGGCGCACGGTCACTGCCTTGCGCAGGGGCCACCACCAGCGTGACGCTCATGGCGCAGTAGGCAAGCAGGCTTTGCATAGAGCATTTTTTCATCGCGGTCCGTCGTCCACCGGGCTGTTGTCTGATCTGCGCTAACGCTAATGCATGTACTACGTCAAAAAAATGAGGTCGTATCGCTAGCTTGACCCTGTTTTCGAGGATTAGTGGGCGATCGTTTTGGGGTTCTCAATGTAGCGCGCCATGGCCAGCCGGGCCGCGGCGGGCACTTGTTGGGGTATTTCATGCAGTGTGAGCAGGTGATTACAGGCGCGCATCGCCTCACGTCGTAGACCCGTGCTCTGCATAACCCGAGAAAGCGTATGCGCGGTCGACGTCACAACTTCAGACGCGAGGCCGACATCACTCCGTTGCTGCAGGCATATGTGCAGTACCGAGGTAGTGTCCGCCAACACGCTGATCGCGTCCGCCGTCACCTCGTGCTCACGAAAAAACAGCTTGCCGGCGATAAACGCTTTGACCAACTGAGGTTCCGCGCTCTCAAGCTGATGCCCCTCAATAAGCTCAATACCGGACTTCAAACAGCCTAACCACACTCTGGCATTAAAAAAGCCGCAGCCACACATTGCCTGCCAGTGCTTGTCGCAAAAACAACCTGCATTATCTCGGCTAGAACTTGCGCGCAGGGTATTCATCACAAAAGATCACCGGCAGTGCCAATCAGCAACATGATAGGCAGAGCCGTTGCAGATGACGCTACTAACAAGAATCCAATTCCCCGCCAAAACTGTTTTGAGTCGTGCATTGTTTGCCCCCGCAGTGACTAGCTGGCCGCAGTTAGAGTGCTTCTGCGTGTTCAGAAAGGTAACTGGCAACCCCCCATGATGTGGTCACCATGCCGGCATCGCCTTTATTCCAACCCGCCGGACAGACCTGTCCGTGCTCCTCAAAAAATTGCAGTGCATCTACGATTCTGATGACCTCGTCTACACTCCGACCCAGCGGCTCATCGTTAACGACCTGATGCCGAACAATGCCTTGCTGATCAATGACAAAAGTAGCCCGCATCGCAACGCCAGGTGGGTAATAAGAGTTCCCGGGCTCAGATAAGATCCCGTAGGCGCCCGAAATTTCCCGCGTCATGTCAGCGACCATTGGAAATGGCACGGAGCCCACGCCCCCCTGTTCCACCGGTGTTTTCTGCCAAGCGCTGTGTGTGAAGTGTGAATCCGTACTGATCGCCACCACCTCACAGCCAAGCGCGTTGAGTGCCTCTGTCCGACGCGCAAACGCGATAATTTCCGACGGACACACGAAGGTGAAATCGAGTGGATAAAAAAATACCGCTGCGTACTTTTCGGCGATAAATTTCGTTAACTCAAAGTCATCCACGAGCTCCCCGTTGGCCAGCACAGCCTGCGAGGTAAAACCCGGAGCTTCTCTTCCCACCAAAACACTCATCTCTTACTTCCTCTGGATCTTTTTGTTCACTATCGGGACACCTGCTAGACCGTTTGATGACGAGCCTCGACGCTGGTGACCCAACCCTGCGCCACTGTATTGATAATGAGAATGATTATCAATAGTATAAAAGAAATAATCTTTTGGATGCTCAAATGACAAAAAGACTGCAGTTGGCGCAAAAAATCTACGCTGACACATCAAAGTTGACCGCCTCTGACCTGCTGAGTAATGAGGATTACGAGTGCGAGCGGGCCGAATTTCTGCGTCTGGCTACACAACATCGCAAACAGCGCCGGCTGCGGCTTAACCCCGACCTGAACTTAGTGTTCGAGACTCGATTCACCGCTTGGCTACAAATTCAGGAAGAGTTGCGCTGGCTGACCCGCCCCACCGAACGTGACATAGACGAGGTGCTTACACGGTGTAATCTGCTGGTGCCCCGTCCAAACCAACTCACTGCAACATTATTGATCGATGGCGGCGATAACCCCACCGCCCTTTACTGGGTAGAGTGTGTCGCCGCCAACGCCCTTAACGTAGAACTCCGCCTCTCTGGACGCGTACTGCACGGCACGTCGCAGGAGTCATCAGCTGGTGTGCTAGCCACTGTTCACACATTTGTGTTCCAACCCATTAGAGCTTGCGGACCCGCTTCAGAAATCATCTGGGGGGATACCGCTGTGCAGCATGCCGCCCCCCTTTCCGCCATGACTCGACACGTACTGACCAGAGACTTGATTCCAGCAAGCAACCCCAATTGCTTCGTGGCACCAACAACGGGAAGGATGGGGCTAGCCAAATCTGTCCGCTCAAACACCGGAGTGGGCCCACCTAGCCTGGCGCTCCCCAAGTATCCAGCGCTAAGGGTGGTTATGGCGTGCGAGCCAGAAAAGAGTGGGAATAACCCATAGGAAGGAAGATAAAAATGAGAGTCAGCCCCAGAGACGATTGAGCGGCGGCTGAATGCAACCGCGATCGATATGTAGGGACGGCTCCACATCAGACTGCTGCCACATTGGTCCATCGAGATCGACAAAGTCAGCGCCTTGCGCCACCACCAAAGCGGGCGCCATGGCCAGTGAGGAGCCCAACATGTTGCCGACCATGATCA
>CAJWWJ010000147.1 GCA_913048575.1 uncultured Halieaceae bacterium | reverse complement strand
GTTGCCAACGCATCGCCTTGAGGCGTGATGTGATTGATCAAGCCCATCGCCATCGCGCGCTCCGCGTCCATGAATTCGCCGGTCAAAGCCAACTCCATTGCGACTCGGTAAGGAATTTGTGACGGCAAACGGACCAGACCTCCTGCCGCTGCCACCAAGCCTCGCTTCACCTCAGGGATGCCAAACTTGGCTGATTCTGCGGCAACGATTAAATCACAGGCAATCGCCAACTCGCAGCCGCCGGCCAACGCGTAGCCCTCGACCGCGGCGATCAACGGCTTGTCCGCTGACCGCTCAGTCATGCCACCGAACCCGCGACCCTCAATCTGCGGAAACTCCCCAGAAACAAAAGCCTTCAGATCCATACCCGCGCAAAAAGTACCGCCGGCACCGGTGAGCACCCCCACTCGCAGTGCGTCGTCGGCATCTAGTCTATCCAGCGCGGCGGCTATGCCCTCAGAAACCGATCGATTCACTGCGTTTTTGGCTGCAGGTCGATTAATGGTAATCACGAGGACGCCGTCTGCCGCTTCGGTCAATACGGTTGCTTCTTCAGTCATGGTTGCTCTCCTTTAACGTGGCTGCATCCGGATCCCGCCATCCATTCGAATGCATTCACCGTTGATGTAATCGTTATCAATAATCGCCGCCGCTAGCTGCGCGATCTCCTCGGGCCGGCCCAGTCGCTTTGGATACAGCACAGACTGGGACAGCGATTCGACAAATTCGGGAGTCAGGCCATTAAACAGCGGCGTGTTAATTAAGCCTGGAACAATGGTGTTCACGCGGATACCCAATGAAGAGAGGTCTCGCGCAATGGGCAACGTCATGCCGACGATGCCGCCTTTGCTCGCACTATAAGCAGCTTGGCCCATCTGTCCCTCATAGGCAGCAATCGAGGCCGTATTGATAATCACGCCACGCCCACCATCGTCTGTCACAGGGTCATTCTTCGCCATGACTTCGGCACAGAGGCGCAGCACATTGAAGCTGCCCGTCAGGTTAATAGAGATGACTTTGTTCCATAAATCGAGGGGGAACGGACCGTCTTTTCCTAACGTCTTAGCCGCGTTACCAATGCCCGCGCAGTTGACGCAAACGTGAATGGCGCCAAAACCCGCGACCGCCGCCTCAATCCCACTTTTGACCGAGGCCTCTTCCACCACGTTAACGTTGGCAAAAACACAATGATCCGCGCCCAATTCGGCGACCATTGCATTGCCGGCTTCCTCATTTAGGTCAAAGATCACCACTTTGCCGCCCGCACCGGCAATGCGCCGTGCTACCGCCTGACCAATACCTGACGCGCCACCGGTTACGACAGCCACTTTCCCATTTACATCCATTACTTCACTCCTCTAACGATATGATTTTAGTCTTAGGCATCCGTCAATCGACGGACAATATTGCGGTCTTCAGCACTGACAGTGACATGTGCCCCCATGGGATCTCCATCCCGGAACCAACTCAGTAAAGCGTCATCGGTGGGATCAGCAACACCGACCCAGCGACGGTCATCAGACAACTGCCGGCCCACCACGATGGCGCGGGTGGTGCCGCCTTTTTGCTGAACGGTGTAGCTTTCTATCCGCCCGAGGCCCGTCGGCTTTTCAATGGTATCGACAAACGTTGGAAAGTCCGGCTCGCTAACCCGCTCCGGAAAAGGGCTACTCACATTGGCGTAAATACCCACTGCATGCTTCGAAAGGTATCCACCATTCGCCCCAACAAGCCCATAACTTGCCTCGGACTTCGCTCGCAGCCAGTGCACCATTTCGGCGATACCGTGGGTCGAATAATTATTGCCGGGACCGCCAAAAAAAGACAGGCCACCGGTCAAGGTTAAAGGGCGTGGATCATCCAGCGAGATGCCCAGCGCATCCATCGCGCACCATACCGCAATTGGAAAGCAGGAGTATAAATCCATCGCACCCAGCTGCTCGGCTCCAATGCCGGCATTGCGCAGCGCCCCATGATAAGCCGCTGTCATCGACTCAGCCTGAGCGAGTGATGGACGATTGAGTACCGCTGGCTCCGACCCCGTGGCGTGACCATGGAGAAAAATAGCTCTATCCGCCACACCCAGCGACGCGGCTGTTTCGTATCGGGTCATCACCAGCGCAGCAGCTTGATTGACCCCATCTTTGGCCACCATCGATTTTAGGTGCGGATCGCTGATCATCCGATTTTTTTGCGATTCGTCACGGATGGCTTCGAGCGTGGTTGGCGCCTCAAACATCGCATAAGGATTACGCGCAGCAACCTCAGCAAAACGAGACATTAACCCCGCTAATTGCTCCCGGTAGGCCGGCTTATCCATACCCAGCTCACCGCGTCGAGCCTGTTCCTGCAGTGGATAAATATCGACCGGCGCAAAAGCACCGTGACGATTCAATTCAGTGTCAAAGAGCAGGTCCATCACCGCTCCTCGATCATCCGTGTGACCCACTGGATCTTCATCCCAACTCACCGTCTGACCCATGCGTTGTAAATGGCGTGACGTCGCAATCGCCTCAGTGCCGCAAATGACCGCTGCCCGAATCTCACCGTCTCTGATCGCGTTCCCCAACTCGAAGACCAGCCTCTGTGGCTCGTCACCGCAGGAGCGAGAGTAAATGGCAGACGCATTGGGCAAACCCAATTGCTGAATAATCGACAGTGGCGGGCTCGTGCTGCGTCCAAACGGAGCAATCACTGGCGCCATTGCCTCCGGCACGGAGTCGACGAACAGCCTGACACAGGCCAACCGGTCTACCAGCGTCGCGAGCGTCTCTTGAGCCCCAGTGTCCGCCAGTGCGGCCTGACAGGCTCTGGCCCCCAGTTGCTGTGGCGTCAGGCCTACAAATTGATCATCTAAATGCTCTGTTGCCTGCCCGGCGCCCAGCAGGACGGGGGTGTTGGGATCAATACTCATATCAAGCCTGTAATTGGGCCAAACCGGCCTGAGTGATTTCTGAAAACGACGCAGCACTCAGAGAGGCACCGCCCACTAGTGCGCCGTCGACGCCGGCACAGTCAAACAGTGACCGAGCGTTATCAGCAGTCACGCTACCACCGTATAACACCGGCACCCCTGTTTTGTTACCAAAGTGCGATGCGAGCTCGCCCTTGATCACGGCATGCATTTCCTCGACCTGTGCGGTCGACGCCGTCAGACCGGTTCCAATCGCCCAGATTGGCTCATACGCTACCAATAGACGCGTTGCATCCACACCAGCGAGGGCGGCTTGGAGCTGACTCGTCACAATCGTTTTGTGCTCTCCCGCCTCGCGGGCGGCGTGACTCTCCCCCACACACAGCACAGCTTTTAGACCAGCCCGCTGCGCGGCATGCACTTTTTCCGCAATGAGCGCATCGGTCTCCCCTTGATCGGATCGGCGCTCTGAATGTCCGATAATGACGAACTGACAGCCCCAATCGACCAGCATGCCGGCCGACACCTGGCCGGTGTGCGCGCCTTTTGCCTCTGGTGCACAATCCTGCGCCGCCAAACCCAATTGGGGCAGCGACTCTGCCAGGAGCTGCAAATAGGGATGTGGCACGGCGACGGCGACCTGCAAAGCCTCTGACATCGGAACAGCCCACTGCTCAGCAAACTGAGCGATCGCCTCGCGGCTGCCGTTCATTTTCCAGTTTCCGATTAAATACAGATGCGTCATAGGGTGTCAGTCATTGCTATCGCGCGTGAAGATAGCAGACACTGAGGCAACGATCACGCCCTCTCTACTGGACAATTGGGATCTGCGCCCCATTCAGCCCATGACCCGTCATAAACCGCAACGGGTCCGGGGTGCACCTCAGTCAACGCCAGCGCCAGCAAACATGCAGAAATCCCTGATCCACAGGTGGTGACTACCGGCGTTGAGTGGTCGATACCCACTGCATCAAAGAGCGCCCTCAGGTCCCCTTCAGGCGCCAGTACGGCTGGCTCACCCGTCGTCATTTTGGCGTAATGAAGGTTACGAGCACCGGGCATATGGCCCGGTCGGACCCCAGGCCTAGGTTCGGCCTCCGCACCGGCAAACCGTGACGCCGAGCGAGCGTCCACGACCCTCGCAGAATCTTGGGCTAGATGCATAGCGACATCATTCTTATCTGCCACCCACTCCCGGCAATACTGCGCTGAGAAGGGCTTGGCAGGCACCGCAACTGGGCTTTTTGCGGCTGTTGTCGACCGCTCTGCGGCGAGCCAGGCTGGTAACCCGCCATTCAAGACTTTGACCGACCGGTGCCCGAAGACACGAAACATCCACCACGCTCGCGGTGCAGAAAACACGCCCTTGCTGTCATAGATCACCACTTCCGTATCGGCGCCAATGCCGAATGCTCGCATCTGCTCGGAAAAGATCGACCCAGTCGGCAACATATGGGGGCACGAGTTGGTTTTGTCAGAAACGGCATCAATGTCAAAAAAATGGGCACCAGGGATGTGACGGGCGAGGTACTCAGCGCTAGGATCACGGCCATCGGTGGGCAGATACCAAGACGCATCAAGCATGACGAGGTTCTCATCTGACTGCCTCGCGACCAAATCCGGCACAGATATTAAGGATGTAAAGCGATGCATCTGGTTGAATCCTCGGTTATTGGGACACGGGTGAAGCAGTCCCCATTTAGCAGCGGAGGTTTAGCGGAGCAGCGAGAGTCTCGTCCCCCACCCCGGCGATGAACATAAGACCTCGTCAGGCTAGCACTGATGGCAAGCCACAAGGAACCAACCGGTTCGCAGAAACAGTGTTTCACATTCGACTCAGTTTGTTCACAATAGCTCGTCGAATCATTCTGCATGTCAGTGTATAGGAGCGTCATCATGGCTTTAACCAAGATCAAGTGTACCGACGGATTTGAACTGGGCGCCTATGAAGCAATACCCAGCGGCGACGCCAAAGGCGCTGTCGTGGTAATTCAAGAGGTTTTCGGTGTCAACTCGCACATCCGCTCAGTGGTGGATGACTATGCAGCTGAAGGCTTTTATGCCATTGCCCCAGCCATCTTCGACCGCCTTGAACACGATGTGCAACTGGACTACTCAGAAGCTGGCATGACCAAGGGAATCGAACTCGCCTTTCAACAGCTGGACATGGCGCAGACTCTCACTGACTTACAAGCCACTATCGGCCACGCGTCGCACCATGGCAAAGTGGGTGTCGTCGGATACTGCTTCGGCGGACTGCTCACCTGGCTATCGAGCTGCCAACTGGACAATGTATCCGCTGCCTCCGCTTATTACGGTGGCGGCATTC
>CAJWWJ010000146.1 GCA_913048575.1 uncultured Halieaceae bacterium | reverse complement strand
ATATGGTGAAGCGCGACGCAAGGTGGTGCGCTTGGATACCCGCTATTTTTGTCCTGAGCTCAGTGACTACATTTTGGTTCTCTTTGTCTGCCGACAGCCTCTCGGAATTTCTCGGGTTTTTCGCACTGACCTATGCGCTGTTTATGATCCCGCAAGGTGCGAGCCTCTCTATGTTGCAATCTTCATTGGGTTCTGGAGAGCGCGCGCTCGGCATGTCATTTGTTCTGTTAGTGACCACCATGGTGGGTTTGGCTATCGGTCCATTGCTCGTCGGTTTATTCAGCGATCTGTTGGCGCCTGCCTACGGCGTCAAGTCCTTAAACTATGCGCTGATGACCGTCTGTGGTGGGGCGGCCTTGATCGCGGCCCTTTGTTATTTTTGGACCGCTACGGCGATGCCGCGCGAATCAGATCTAGATGGGGCTCTCAAACAATAGCCACGACAACGAGTCGTTATCACGATCGCCGTTGAGCCCGATATCATCGGAATACCACTTTGCTGCGGCTAAGCCGCCAATCCCTTTACGAGTATCGAGTTAACCGTGCTGCCGGCGTTACGGTGTTTCGCGATGGCCTGATACTCATCGGAGTTCATCCACGCCAAAGCCGATTCTTGTGACGGGAATTCAATAATGACCGACCGTGTGTCTTCCCACTCTCCAGCCAAGACCATCGGTTCCTCATCAACACTGAGCATCGTGCCATCAAACTGCTGAAAGACCGCTGGGAAGCCGGCTGAGTATCGATCGTATTCACTGCGATCGTGTATTTTAAATCGGGCGATAATGTAAACGGACATCGTGTGTCATTCCTCGTTGTTAAGGGGTGAGCGGGGCTCGTGAGTCAACAGAATCATCGCCACCATCCACTGGGGTGATAGCAAATTTCGGATAATTGCCGAGTTGAAAACTCAGCTTAAAGTGCTCGCCTGCCCGCAATGGTGTCAGTTCAGTGCAACGCAATGGCAGGGTGATTTCCGATTCATAATCGATTAATTGATGCTGTTCAAACGCCTGAACGCGGGTAAACAGCACCGGATCAAAATCAGTTAGATCGGCCGTGACAGGCATGGTGACATGTATCGGGTTCAGTTCGAGCAGGCCGGCGCTATTTCTAGACGCCTGTTGCTGCAGTGTCGCTGCCTGTTCGGGTATTAAGCACAGCGCAGTGGCGAGTCGATGTCGTTTACCGTCGGCTATCAAGGCGTCTGAGTCGAGGGTATCGCCGCGCTTTACCGCAGCTCTCTCCTCGTTAAGTCTGGCTAGGCACAGGTCCACCTCGACCTGTTGGGGAATAAAGATTCCCTGCGGGTGTAACTGAGGCGCGAGGTTAGCGGTGACGGCAAACTGGGGCTCTTGCTCGAGTGATTTTTGCATGGTTTCGGCAATGATCACGTGGGGGTGATTCGGGTGTTGATAATCGCAGGCATCACCCTGTGTGCAGCTGATGTGATGCGCCTGCAGGCCAAAATCATTGATGAGTAAGCCGACGCTATCGAGTGATCGTTGGTGAATGTCCAGCAAGTGCACCGTGAGTTCACCGGCCTCAAATCGCCCCAATAGCGGCAGCAATAAGGTGGCGAATGGACCGCAACCCGCGTACAAGATTTCAACGGGCCCCTGTGCGAAGCGCGCTTGAGCAGCTTTGATTGCCGCGTAAACAGCCCGGATAAAGACAACGCTGCGTTGAGTATCGTTGACACAATGGGCCGCCGCCGCTGGACTGATGGCGACGCCGTTCTTTAGCAATGCATCGCCTGCCCAGGCGTTAAAGCTGCGGTCGGGTAAGATACCCCCCACGTCACTGCAGCGTTGTGTAAACGCGTTGAGAGCGTCCCGCAGCTGAGCGAGGGAGCTGGCCTCATTGAGGAGTGTGTCGCTGAGTTGCTTAAGCCCTATCATGTCTGACCACGCGGTATTTATTGATGAGCAGTTTCTGCCCAATCGATAATCATGTTGGCGAATAATTCGGGTTGATCGGCCCACGCGAGATGACCTGCTTCAGGCAACATTTGCAAGGTGCTCCGTGGCATGGCGGCATCGAGATGTGTCGCATTGCTGGGGTCAAATAACACATCCTGCTCGCCCCAGAAAATTAAGGTCGGTATTTCGATTTCTTTTACTCTAGCCGCCAGCGCTGACGCTTTCGACCGAAAATCCTTAAACCAAAAAACCACTTCGGCAGTGCGCCCCGAGTAAGCCCTTTTGTAATCATCGATTTGCCGCGGGTTGGCCCGATGACGGATGGCACCCAGCGTTGACGAGAACGCAATGAGTGGCCCGGCACCCAACAAACCCGTTGAGAAGCGCATGACACCAAACTTGGCCAGCATGTTAATCATAAATGCCAGCTTGAACGGTCCGGGCGCACCAACGCCATGCCCAATCAGCAAACTTTTTACCCGATGGGTGTGGTTGAGCACGTAGGCCAGTGCCGCGCCCATGCCCACGTCGGGCCCGACAAGATGGATATCGTGCAGATCGAGTTCATCGAAGATGGCAGCCAGATGAGCGCCCTGTGCGGTGGGTGACATATCCCTTCGGTCACCTTCAGACGCGCCAAACCCGGGCAGATCGATGGCGATGACCCGACATTTCTCAGTCAGTGCTTGCCAGGAACCGGCAAAGCTTAGGATGCTTTCGGGGAATGGACTGAGTAATACAACAAGCGGAGCATCGATGGGCCCGGCTTCAGCAAGGCGGATACGGCGGCCCGCTATCGTCCGAGTTTCAGTTGGCATCGTGATATCCGGCGTTTCAAAGGATACCGCTGCCTTACGGGCTGCTTTGACGCTCCGCCACTCGGGTGACACCAACAGCAGCGTGGCGGCGTTCAGTCGATCGTAGAAATTAAGCGTTTTCATTTGAGTGCTCCATCAGCGTTTATTGGCGCTGCGCATGGGTCGTGGGGTGATGAGTGAATAAACCGCTCGGTTATCCTCAAGGCGTTGGTTGAAATCGTGGCAGCTTGGCGAACAAAGTGACCGATGCGAGGATGAAGACAGCGGCGACGCACAACGAGGGCGTATAGCTATTTGAGGCGTCACGAATGGCCCCGAAAATCACTGGACCCAGTCCTGTTGCAACTAAGAACCCGGCGTATTGCCTGCCGTAAATTTGTCCGTAGGCGTGCATGCCAAAATATCGTGCAACCAGATAGCCGATCAGATCCACTTCGGCGCCGACTGAAAAGCCGATGACGAATGCGGCTGGCACCGCGACAACGGATCCCAGGCTCGCCAGTGCTAACACCCCAGCCATACAGGCAAGCAGAATCGCAATGGCCACCCGCGGCGCAAATAGGCGATCAACCGCAAACCCCACCAGGAGTCGGCCCAGTACCACCGCAATACCAATGACGCCCGCGACTTTAGCTGCACCGCTATTGGTGAAACCGACCTCGAGCAGAACGGGAATAAAATGAACCATCAAGCCGCCTAGCCCCAGAGACAGGCAAAAGATAGCGCCCATAATGGTCCAGTAAGTGCGGCTGGCCTTGGCAGTAGCGAACGCTTGACGCGCCGCTTCTGGATCAACGCTGACCGTGGTTTTCGCGCCATTGAGACGAGATAACACGACGACGATGACGGTTCCCACCGCCAGCGTAAAGCCGGCCATGACGAAGTAGGCGCCTCGCCAACCCAATGCGGTGACGGCGCTACTGATTAAGGTCGGGCCAAACGTTGCCGCCACACCGGCGCCCGACAACGCAATGCCAAGCGCCAGACCACGTTGTTTGTCAAAGACGCTGTTGATGGCGCGTGTGTAGGCCAATGGCGACGACGCACTGCCGAGGACGGCTTGCAGCATTGCCAGCGCGACAAAGGTTGCAATGGATTGCACAAATAGGCCCAGTAAGACGTAGGCCACGGCAAGACCTAGTAGAGACACCATGACGGGTCTGACCAGGCCATAGCGGTCAACGATTAAGCCAATAAAAGGCAAGACTGCAGCGAGCGCTAGCGTGGATCCTAAAATGCCAAGAGAGGCTTGAGCGCGGGTCCAACCAAAGTCGGCAATCCACGCTTCGATGAATATGCCCTGAGTATAGAAGGGCAGTGCAGAAACCCCCACGCCGATGCCGACGGCACAGACCAAGACCAATAGCCAATGGCGAGAAAACTCATTGCCGTTGTTGTGCTCACTGAGTGTCTGACTGGTTTGATTATTCACGTGTGCTACCGCCTCACGACTTTGTTTGAAATGACGCCGATGTGCTCAATTTCGAGCTCCACCACGTCGCCATCGTTGAGAAAACGCAGGTGTTCTAGACCACAGCCAAAACCCACCGTGCCTGAGCCAATGACCTCACCGGGGTGAAGGGTCTCGCTTTTGCTGATGTGGGCGATCATGTCGGAGAATTTCCAGTGAATGGTGCTGCTGTTGTTATCGCACCACGTCTCTCCATTGATCCGAGCTTGCATGCGCAAGCGGTAAGGATCCACGAGCTCATCTGCGGTGACGATCACCGGTCCGAGAACAATTGAGTCGTCGAAGTCTTTGCTTTTAGCGGGTCCTAACGGCCCTGCAGACTCTTGCATCTGCGTGTCTCGTGCCGAGAAGTCGTTGTAAATGGTGTACCCAAATATGTGGTCTTCCGCGTCAGCGTGACGGATGTCTTTGCCTTTTTTGCCAATGATGCAGGCCAGCTCTAGTTCAAAATCCATCACCTCTGAGTACGCCGGCCACACGATGTCTTTGCCGCTTGGTGCCACGCAAAAGCGGTTGCCTTTGTAGTAGAGGGGTTGCTGGTACCACACTTCGGGCACGGTAAATCGACCACTGGCTTGCAGCTCTTGCTCCGCTTTAACCGGGTCATCTGCCGCCATTGCACTCAGTTTAATGGCGCTTTTATAAGAATTTTTTAAATGTTCCTCAAAGCCCAAACAGTCACGTATTTGTGCGGGACACGGGAGCGGTGCGAGCCACTCCACCTGCTCTGCGGGTATGAAAGCTGAGTTCGATGCCAGCAGTGCATAGGCGCGATCAAGGGCGGGTTGGCCCGCCTCGATAAAGTGTTGCATGGAGGAAAAAGCACTGTCTCCCTCTGCGGCCGCACTCAGATTAAATACGCCGGCATCAGTTAACGCGCCTAGATAGTCTGAACCGTGCTGTTTGAATGTCAGTAATTTCATAAAAGCGGTCTCTTGGCGGTGGCTATTCGTGTTTGCCTGCAACCCAGCCGTGCGAGCTGAGCTGGTCCGACGCAAAGTGCTTGGGAGCACTTTCTAAGGTGGTTGCCATGGTGTCGTTCCAACGATTCAAAAAACCAAACATCGATATCACGGCCACGACCTCGATCGCTTGCTGGTCGCTAAAGTGTTTTGACAATTCACTCATGTGCTCGGCTTCCACCGCATTGGGTACCATGC
>CAJWWJ010000145.1 GCA_913048575.1 uncultured Halieaceae bacterium | reverse complement strand
CCGATTAATTGGCCGATTGGTATGGGACGAGAGTTGAAGGGTGTTTATAACCTCTATCACGATACGATTCAGCGATACCGGCCCCGGGGTGAAACACCTTCCGTGCAAGATGAGTTGATTACCGGGCTGGCGAGCGCTGAAGCGAGAGACCTGTTGGGGGAAGACTACCAACAGTTCGTTGATGAGATTGAACTGGTCCGCGGTGCGTCACATGAGTTTTCTCTCGAGGCTTTCCTGAGCGGTCAGCTGACCCCAGTATTTTTTGGTACTGCACTGGGTAACTTTGGTGTCAAAGAGATGCTGGACGATTTTGTTGAGTGGGCGCCGCCACCTCAGTCTAGGGAAAGTTATGACCGTGTCGTAGAGGCATCGCAACCG
The DNA here is from genome assembly GCA_913048575.1 of uncultured Halieaceae bacterium. GTDB lineage: Bacteria > Pseudomonadota > Gammaproteobacteria > Pseudomonadales > Halieaceae > Luminiphilus. The sequence continues at coordinate 5,004 of CAJWWJ010000145.1, read as the reverse complement.
GGGTTTTCTGGCTTTGTTTTCAAAATCCAAGCCAATATGGATCCTAAGCATCGAGATCGAATTGCCTTTATGCGCATCTGTTCGGGGCGGTATGAAAAAGGGATGAAAATGCGGCATGTCCGATTAGATAAGGACATTAAAATTGCCGATGCGGTGACGTTTCGGGCGGGGGATCGCACATTGGTTGAGACGGCAGTCGCCGGCGACATCATTGGTCTGCACAATCATGGAACTATCCAAATCGGTGACACGTTTACCACGGGAGAAGCGATTCGATTCACCGGAATACCCCATTTTGCGCCCGAATTGTTTCGGCGTATTCGGCTCAAAGACCCGATGAAGGCCAAGGCGTTACAAAAAGGTTTGCAGCAACTTTCGGAGGAGGGGTCTACTCAGGTGTTCTCACCGCTCAATAATGCTGATCTTATCGTGGGCGCGGTAGGGCAGCTGCAATTTGACGTAGTGGCGTATCGCCTTGCTGATGAGTACAAGGTGGAAGCATTGTATGAGCCGGTTAATGTTTATACGGCGCGTTGGGTTGAGGCCGATGAGGCAAAAACGCTAGACGAATTCCGTAAAAAGGCAGCTGAACATTTATCGGAAGACGGCGGGGGTTACCTCACGTATTTGGCACCCACCCGCGTCAACTTATCGTTGATGGAAGAGCGGTGGCCCGAGATTCGATTTCGTGAAACGCGGGAGCACTGAGATGGCTCAGAGCAGTGCTTCAATATCCTCGGCAATCGCTTCTGGCTTGGTGGACGGCGCGTAGCGTTTGACCACTTCTCCCTGTTGGTTCACCAAAAACTTAGTGAAATTCCATTTGATGCGTTTGCTGCCCAGTACGCCCGGCGCTTCCGATTTCAGGTGTGTAAACAGCGGATGGCTCGACGCTCCATTCACTTCGATCTTACTGAACAGCGGGAAGCTGGTTTGGTAATTGAGGTCGCAGAATGACTCAATTTCTTGCTCAGTGCCCGGCTCCTGACCACCAAATTGATTGCAAGGAAAGGCCAATACCGAAAAACCGTTGGCGCTGTAGGTTTTTTGCAGCGATTCGAGGCCGGTATATTGCGGCGTGAAGCCACATTTTGAGGCGGTATTGACGATCAGCAGCACTTTGCCGGCGTAATCCCCTAAAGCAACTTCGTTGCCATTGCTCAGTGTGGCCGAAAAATCCATCACGGTGCTCATGGTCTACTCCTTGTCATCTCATTGTGGCGCCGCCCACCTTATGGCGAAGCGAGGTAAGTTTCTAGCTCAAAGTCTGTGACGCGGGTTTCAAACTCCACCAACTCTTGTGTTTTAACTGCCGTGAAAGCCATTTGAAAAGGCTCGCTGAGATAGTCACGCACAGCCTGAGAGGTGGAGAATTGTGAAATGGCGGTGCCCATGTGGCTGGGAAGAGGCGGGGGTTCATCATCTTCCAGCCAGGCGTTCCCGCTAATCGGTGTGGGTGCGCTGAGCTTATGCTCAATACCCATATGAATGCCTGCCAGCAGCGCCGCGATGGCAAGATAGGGATTGCTATCGGCACCCGCTACACGGTGTTCGATTCGAGTCGCTTGGCTGTCACTGGCTGGGATCCGCAGCGCCGTCGTGCGGTTGTCAAACCCCCAATTGGGTTGTGTGGGCGCGTGATTACCCGGTTGAAAGCGACGATAAGCGTTGTAACTAGGAGCGAAAATCAGGTGTGTATCGCTCATCATCTGCAGGCAACCCGCTACGGCCTCGCGCAATAATGGGGTACCCGACGCGTCACCATTATCAAATAAATTACGCCCTGAATCGTCGAGCAAACTGCAGTGCATATGCATCCCATTGCCCGCTTGATGCTCCATGGGTTTGGGCATAAAGCTTGCCTGAGCTCCGAACCGGGTCGCTACGGCTCTGATGCCGCGTTGCATCCGCACAATCTGATCACAGTAGGTCAACGCATCGTCTGAGTACGCCACATTGATTTCGTACTGTGCCGGCGCAGCCTCTTTGAGCACGCCTTCATAGGGAAGGTTCTGCATGTCAAAATAGTGGCGTAGGGCTTCAAGCAACACCTGGTGTTCATCGAGTGCGGTCAATCCGTAGAGATTGCCGCCCGTTTGATGCGCTTTCGGCAGCGCGTCACGAATAGACTGACCGGCCGTCTGGCGGTCGAATAGGTTGAATTCGAGCTCAATCGCAACTCGGGGATATAAACCCTTAGCCTCCAATGCTTGCGTCACGTACGCGAGTACTTGTCGCGGGTCGGACAACAGCGGTGAGCCATTATCTTTGAACATGGTGAGCACCACTTGCGCTTGATCAACACCGTGACTGCCTAACACTGGCTTCAGTGATCCGGGAATCGCCTGACACCAGCCGTCAATGTCGCCGTTATCCAGCGCAATGCTGGGCACATCTCTGCCCCAGGCATCTTGCGCGATAGCAGACTTGGGTAGTTTTATCCCCTCGGTTAGTAACGAAGATAACTTTGCGATCGGCAACCATTTCCCCCGCGCCGCGCCGTTGCAGTCGGTGATGAGGGCCTCCACCACTGTGATGTTGGGGTATTCAGTGAGTAATTTTTCAGCGTCTGGATGCATGAGCTTTCTCGATAGCAGGACGCGAGTGTATCGCTCTCCTGTGCGGCTCACCAGTCAATCGACTCTCAATGCTGGTCTGTGCCGGCGTCACACTGACTTAGCGCCAGCCGCATTCAGGAGTGATTTTGCTGCTGGTCAGGGGTCGCCCGGGGGGAGACGGCATCATTGCTTCAGCAGCTGCTGGATACGCTCGAGTATGTCAGTTGGCGCGACCATTTCAGTCTCGCCGCTTCGACGATGGGTTAATTCAAGATTGCCTTCAGCTAAAGAGCGCGCGCCAACCGTGATGCGTATCGGTATGCCCAGCAGTTCCATTTCGGCGAACTTGACGCCGGGACGCTCCTTTCTGTCATCTAAGAAAGCCGCGATCCCCGCCTCGGTGCAGGCGGCGTATAACGTCTCGGTCGCGTCCTGCACTGCCTCAGATTTGTCGGCGCCTAATGGGACGAGGGCAATATCGAAGGGCGCCATCGTCGCGGGCCATATGATGCCATTGTCATCATGATTTTGTTCAATTGCCGCAGCCACAATGCGAGTGATGCCGATACCGTAGCACCCCATAACCATCGGCTGTTGACGGCCTTGATCATCAAGAACGGTTGCGCCCATCGCCTCCGAATACTTCGTGCCTAATTGAAAAATATGCCCTACCTCAATGCCGCGACGAATATCGAGTGTTCCTTGACCACAAGGACTGGGATCTCCAGCCACAATCTCTCTGATATCCGCAAACTCGCAGTGGGGGACGTCCCGTTTCCAGGTGGCGCCTCTTAAGTGGTAGTCGTCCTCGTTCGCGCCGCAAACAAAGCTGCTCATCACAGCGGCCGTATGATCGACGATGACGCGCACTGGGAGCTCAACCGGCCCCAGTGAACCGAAGCCCGCTCCGAGAATCGCTTTGACCTCGGCTGCTTCTGCAAGCACTAGGGGCGATAGCATGCCCGGTAGTTTCGATGCCTTGATTGCGTTCAGCCGATGATCCCCGCGGACAATTAATGCCACCAGACCGCCTTGATCATCTTTTGCTAGTAGCGTTTTAATCGATTGATCTGCTGGGATGTCCAGCTGTTCCGCTAAGTCGTCAATCGTTTTAATGCCTGGTGTGGCGAAGCGCTCAAGGGTGGGCTCGGCTTGCACTGAGTCGTCGGGCTTGCCGGCTAGTGCCGGCGCGAGCTCAACGTTCGCCGCGTAATCGCTCTCACTTGAAAAGGCGATTGCATCTTCTCCCGATGCCGCCAATACATGAAATTCGTGAGAGAGACTGCCCCCAATCGCACCCGAGTCAGCCTCCACCGCCCTAAAATCTAAGCCCAAGCGCGTGAAGACACAGGTGTAGGCCTGATGCATGCGCCAATACGTTTCTTCTTGGGAGGTTTGATCGATATGAAAGGAATAGCCATCCTTCATCACAAATTCTCGAGAGCGCATGACACCGAATCGAGGTCGGATTTCGTCGCGAAACTTGGTTTGTATTTGAAACAGGTTCACTGGTAGTTGTTTGTAGCTTTTGATTTCGCCTCGGGCGATTTGTGTGATCACTTCTTCATGCGTCGGTCCGAGGCAAAACGGCCGCTGGTGGCGGTCCTCAAGGCGACAGAGTTCCGGGCCATAAAGCTCCCATCGACCTGACTCCTCCCAGAGCTCAGCTGGCTGTACAACAGGCATGGATAACTCCAAAGCACCCGCGCGCTCCATCTCTTCGCGCACAATCTGTTCCACCTTGCGCAGTACACGCAATCCCAGTGGCATCCAGTTGTAGATACCCGCGGCGACTCTCCGGATGAGTCCCGCCCGAAGCATGAGCTGATGACTGACGACTTCCGCATCAGACGGGGTCTCTTTCAGAGTAGAGAGAAGGAATTCACTGGCACGCATAAGGGGCTCCACAGTAGTGACGTTATTCTAATGTTCTGGGCGGTGGTGCGTACAGGCGCATCTCTGGCAGGATTTTATTGACATAAAAAGCGTAATTGGGCGTCTAAGGGGTTGTACCTTTTCCGGGTCTGGTGTTGAATCTCGACGGACTTAGCAACCTAGCGGGTCGGTCCACAATCGTCCACGACACAAAGAGGTATTAACTCAATGGCAAAGCAAGCTGCTCCAAAAGCACCGGCAAAAATGAAAGCCGTGAAAGAGAAAATGACCAAGTCGCAAATGATCGCGACATTGGCAGACGACAGTGGTCTGTCAAAAAAGGAAGTGACTTCAGTCATGGGATCCTTAGAGCGGCTGATTGAGGCTAGCATTGGTAAGCGTGCTGCAGGTGAGTTTACGCTGCCAGGCCTGATGAAAATTACGACAGTGCGAAAGCCGGCAGTGAAAGCACGCAAGGGGATTAATCCTTTTACGGGTGAAGAGACCATGTTTAAAGCTAAGCCAGCGAGCACTGCTGTCAAAGTTCGTGCGCTGAAGAAAATGAAAGAGT
>CAJWWJ010000144.1 GCA_913048575.1 uncultured Halieaceae bacterium | reverse complement strand
AGGACAAAAATAGCGGGTATCCAAGCGCACCACCTTGCGTCGCGCTTCACCATATAGTCGGTGAGATAACCCCCAATCAATGGCCCAGGTATACCACCCAGGATATAGGTTCCACCCAGATACAGGCCCACCATACCCAGCGATACCTCAAAGTTACGCAGCATAATCGGCGCCAGCCAAAGCGCCATCGCGTAACCGACCATCGTCAACATGGCAAAAGAGAGGCTCACACGCACGTATACTTTGTTACTGGCTAACGATTTTAACGTGCGCTTGATATCGACAGCCTGCTTGCTGTCGTCACTCCCCGAGTCATAGCGACCCCGGGGTGGCTCTTTCACCGTGAAATATAAAATGACGCCGAGCAAAATCCCAGGGATACCCAGCGCCAAGAAAGTCATGCGCCAACCCAACCACTCGCCCAGCAGACCGCCAACGATTAACCCACCACCGGTACCCAGCACTGAGCCGGTCACGTACACGCCCATAGCGCGTGCACGCTCACTGGGTTTGAAATAATCGGCGATGATCGAGTAGCTAGGCGGACTGCCGCCGGCCTCGCCAATGCCTACTCCAAGTCGCGCTAAAAACAGACTGACAAAACCGGTCGCCGCGCCACACAAAGCCGTCATTCCGCTCCAAATGATCAACGCGGCGGCCAAGATGTTTTTCCGATTTGAGATGTCGGCCCAACGTGCGATGGGAATACTCATCAAGGCATAAAATAGCGCGAAGGCGAGGCCCGCGAGCACACCCAGCTGGGTGTCTGTGAAGGTAAATTCGGCTTTAATGTCTTCCAATAAGATCGACAGTATTAACCGATCCATGATGTTGATCATGGATACGACGGTCAGCATGACAAGCACGTAGTAGCGATAATAATGTGTCATGAGTTAAGGCCCGTCCTTTAGGCTCTATGCTATTCGTTGATAGCCTGAAACATGAGGTCACTGTCGGCTTGCGTCTTCATTGCCAAAGACCTCTACCAGACTCAACCTAACAGATTGCTTGAGGTGTCACAGCCGCAGATTAAAAAAGGATGTGCTCCCGGGACGCGCAAAGCACTAGGTGATCGTTACCGTGGGAAATGGTTTACCCGTTCTGGTTGAGTGCAAACCTCGCCAGTCATCCCTGCCTACGCAATAAAAATGAACCAAAATGCTTCCCGGCTCAGCTCACTTCACCTGCAATCTGCGACTTTCAGTCGCGCTTCAGATCGATGCTCAGACTCAGAATGACTTGGGCAGATCTAGCACGTGGGTCGCCACATGGCTGAGAATCAGGTTGGTGCTGATCGGCGCGACTTGATACAAGCGGGTCTCACGGAATTTACGCTCGATGTCGTATTCCTCGGCAAAACCGAATCCACCATGGGTTTGCACACACACGTCGGCCGCCTTCCAGCTTGCTTCCGAGGCGAGCATTTTTGCCATATTGGCTTCCGAACCGCAGGGTAATTCGCTATCAAATAACTGAGCGGCCTTATCCACCATGCCAGCGGCAGCCTCAATCTCGATATAGGCCCTCGCAATCGGAAACTGAACCCCTTGGTTCTGCCCAATGGCTCGGTCAAACACAACGCGGTCTTTAGCGTAGGCGGTCGCGCGATCGACAAAGAAGCGACCGTCTCCGATACATTCGCTGGCAATCAGAACGCGTTCCGCGTTCATGCCATCGAGTATGTATTTAAAGCCTTCGCCTTCCGTACCAATTAAGTTTTCGACAGGCACTCGGAGTTCATCAAAGAATAATTCGGTCGTGCCATGGTTCAGCATGGTGCGAATGGGGCGAATCGTGAGCCCGTTTCCCACTGCATCACGCATATCGACCAGCAACACGCTGATGCCCTTTGAGGGCCGCGCAGCGTCCTCCCGTTTTTCAGTGCGCACCAGCAGCACCATGAGGTCGCTGTGTTCCGCTCGGCTGGTCCAAATTTTTTGCCCCGACACCACATAGTGATCGCCCTCCCTGCGAGCGAAAGTACTGATGCGAGTGGTATCTGTGCCGCTGGTTGGTTCGGTGACCCCAAAGGCCTGCAGCCGCAAGTCACCCTTTGCGATCTGCGGCAAGTACAGCTGCTTCTGCTCCAGGCTGCCATGTTTGAGTATCGTACCCATGGTGTACATCTGCGCATGACAAGCACCGCCGTTGCAGCCCGAGCGATGGATTTCTTCGAGTACGGCTGCCGCTGCGGTGAGCCCAAGCCCTGAACCACCGTATTCTTCGGGTATCAGTACCGATAAAAAACCACTTTCAGTCAGTGCGGTGACGAATTCGGTGGGGTAAGTCCTAGTGCGGTCTAGCGCTTGCCAATACTCGCCGGGAAAGTTGCCACAGAGGCGACGTACGGCATCGCGAATCTCAGGATACGATTGATCAGATAATTCAGTGGTCATTGTTTCCTACTCGTACTCTTAACCCAAACCAAAAAGAAAACCGTCTGCAGGCACATGAGGCTAACGCAACGATGGCTCAGGAACCCTTCATTTTGGGGCGCCATTCGCTTATCTTCGCTCACTCAAGACCATCCTGCCATGCCCGGCTTTACATTGTTTCGGAAGTCTAAACAGTCCCAACAATGCGGCCAACTGATGCCGCTGCATGCCAAGCATCTCGCAAACACCTCACCTGACCGTGTCGTGACGACCGCCCTTGAGATCACTACTGTTGGTTCCTCGCGATTCGTCAATGCCACCAGATCAAGCGACAGGGTTAGCCTGAGTCTACCGGCGACAGCCCCTCCAGTGCGATCATCGCCCGCGCAGCGTCCGCCACCGGCACAAAGATATGGTCGTGGTAATAACCCGCTATCACGTTGGCGCTGATGCCCTCCCGAGTGAGCGCGGCAGAAAAGGCCGCCGTCAGCCCCACGGCACTAAGACTCGAATGAACCCGCAGGGTAATGCGCTGCAGGACGTCGTCATAAGCGACGCCATGCTCATCGGCGGTTGAACGAGGTATGACCAGAGTGAGCCCCTCCGCCTCGGCAAACGTGGCGATCGGATTCCAGTCGGCGTAATCACCATACTCCCCGGAGAGAGAGACGAAAACGTAGTGTTGGTCGTCGAGCACGGGATCAGCCGCTCGCAACAAATACTCAAGGTCAGTGTGACCACTCATGTTGTCAATAAATGGATCGAATCATGTCGCGTGTCGATCGTCATTGCCTGCCCCATATCGAGTTTCACCAGGCCTCGTGTTTCAGCGGGTCGCCTCCACCACGTAGGTTGCCAGTGCCTCGATTTCATTAGCACTCAACTGAGCACCATAGGCAGGCATTGCGCCGACACCTTGCGTGATCGCGCCCCGGACTTGATCGAGATTCGGTGCCAACGTATTCAGATTGGGACCCACAACACCACCCACGTTGGCGTCAGCCAAACTATGACAGACGCCACACCCAGGTTGAGCCTGCTGCAGAAAGAGCTGCTTACCGGCGATCGCCTGATCGGACAGGGCAACGCTAGGGGACACCTCTTGAGTTACCACAGTGGCTGGAGAACTGGTCACCACGTGCGCTGTTTGCTGCCGTTCTGGCAACACCGACACCGCTGCGACCGTCAGTGCGTGATCCTCCCAGCCGTTGTGCCCATAACCGCGATGATTGGGCTCAGCCGCTCGTGGTTGGCGGTCACCCATCGCGTCTATCGCACGACTCACAAATTGGTGTTCACCCACAGGAATAGTGGTGCTGAACTGGAAAGTACGCCAGGCATTAGGACCCAGATCCGGTCCCACTAACTCGGCGGGCTGCCATGTCTGGCCATTGTCTGCCGAAAGCTCGACAGCGCTGATACCGCGCTCGCCCGAGAAGGCAACACCATAAAGCGTGTTGGGTCCCGCTAATACCGGCGTGCTGTCTGCCCCGGGGCCACTTAACCACGACTTAACGGGCATGCGCCACATGGAGGGATGTTGAGGTCCACCCGACTCCCCCTCCGGCCGAAAACGGTAGCCTGACTGCTGGATCTTGGCCGTCGACTCGGTCTTCGTTGCCGCCAGCTGGCGCACCCATTTGACATTATTGACGCCGAAATAACCGGGCACCACCAACCGAATAGGACCACCATGAACCGCTGATAACGGCGCACCATTCATTTCCCAGACCACCAAACAGTCCTCCAGGCCCTTCTCTAGCGGTACCGAGCGTTCGACCACTACCGTCTCTTTATCGATTCCCTCTGGCAAGGTCTCACCACCTGTCGCAGTGAGATACGACAATCCGGCTTTCACGCCCCCAAAGCGCTCAAAAACATCGGCCACTGACACACCGGTCCAGAGTGCACAACCGGCGGCACCCACTGACCACTGAGAACCTGAAGGGTCATGGGGAAAAAAGTCCCTGCCATTGCCTGAGCACTGAAGTACTGTGGCGACCACGTGCGTCTTCATTCTTTTAAGATCGGCCAGGGTCAACTGCCCTTCGCGCTCACACCCTGACACCTCAAAGACCCAATCGTCTCCCACACTCGTTTCAGACTCAGAGGGCATGGGCAAATTATTGCGCACAAAAAAGTGAGAGGCCGGTGTAATGGGACTGAAACCAAACTGACTGCGTCGCGTCTCCAATGCCCACGGCAAGTCGTTGTGGACCACGAAGGTGTCGGTGGTTTTTTGCGCGGGCATGGTGCGCGCGGCACTGCCAAAAGTTAAGTGATTGCTCGCAAGCGCGACACCGCTGGCCAGCGACTTCAGTACAAATCGACGCGATACTGACGGCATAAAAACCTCCCTACCCATTGTCTCGGTCATCGTAGCGACTGCAGTCGCGTTTGGGGAGTCAAAGATCATGAAAAAACCACACCCCCTTACCCGCAACGCTATTGCTCAGATAACGGTCATTTTCAATGCGAACTGTCGCTAACGCTGTTTAAGATGTCTTTAGGCCCGCAAGGGCCTCAAAACATTGGGAGTGGACTCCAGATAAAGTTAATCGCTATCCAGTCCCCTTGCAGCCGGGCCTTGCCCTCATATTCCTTCATATAACGTAATGCTACGTTCAGCTGTGGCGTCAGCCAATAACCCACCTGTGCGCCAAAGGCATGTATCTCGCCTTTCGCATTGGGATCAAGCCCTAATGCGCCCGTGGGTCGCTTGTCTTTTTCTACCTGCCAGGCACTATACCCAGACAGACCGACTTCCAGCCGCTGACTGAGGTATTGACTGAACCCATACTCCAACGAGACATGATCTCCAGGCGTCACATTGGTATCGTCCTGCTCGCTGTGTGCCTCATAGGTCAGTCCAAACTCCAGCGCTGAACCCCTGGCTTCATCCAAATACCAATAGGCAGAACTTTGAATCTGCCCGGTCCAAAAACCCATTCCGATTGAGTCGCCATCCTCTGCATCGTATTTACCGGTTGGCACATAAACGCCCGCAC
>CAJWWJ010000143.1 GCA_913048575.1 uncultured Halieaceae bacterium | reverse complement strand
TGCAATACCAATGGCATCAGAGCGGCGGAACGAAAAGGGTTCTTCCGTTGGCTTGCGAAACAGCGGGCTGATGTTGTCTGCATTCAAGAAATCAAAGCGAAGGAAGTGCAACTGACAGACCAAGCCTTTTATCCTAAGGGCTATCACTGCTTTTATAACGAAGCGGAGCGCCCGGGGTACGCGGGCACGGCGGTCTTTGCTAAGCATAAGCCGCAGAGGGTGATTACGCGTTTGGATTGGGACCTGGTTGATTCGGAAGGGCGGTACCTTCAGGTTGATTTTCCTGGGTTGAGCGTTGTGTCTTTGTATGTCCCGTCGGGGTCAGCGTCACCGATAGCGCAGGGCCGAAAAGATGGTTTCATGGAGCCATTTTATGATCACATGGCTGCGTTACGTCGTAAGCGACGAGAGTTCATCATCTGCGCTGATTGGAATACCTGTCATCAAAATATCGATCTGAAAAATTGGCGCAGCAACCGCAAGAATTCAGGATTTATGCCTCATGAACGTGAGTGGCTGGATCGAATCTACGACGACCTCAAATGGGTCGATATTTTCAGGGAAATAACGGACGAACCCGACTTGTACACTTGGTGGTCAAACCGTGGACAAGCATGGGCCAACAATGTTGGCTGGCGGCTCGATTACATGCTCGCTACACCGGGCTTGTCTGGTAAGGGTCTCCGCCAGTCAATCTATCGCGATGAGCGCTTTTCTGATCACGCGCCGCTGACGATTGATTTTGATCTGTCGCTCGACGCGCCAGCCGTCTAGCGGTCAGGTCGATAAGGCAGTGCGGCGGTTGACCATTCGATTAGTAGCCGCATATTGTTGAATAGCGGCTCAGGCCGTAGAGTGTCGCCTTCCTTAAGGAGAAGTGATTATGTTTATTTCTAGCGCCTATGCGCAAGCCGCGGCAGAACAACCTCAAGGTGGCGGTTTATTTCTGCCTTTAATGATGGTTGGTATTTTACTCTTCATGTACTTCACGACGATTCGTCCACAGCGGAAGAGACAAAAAGAACACGGTGCGATGGTGATGGCGCTGCAGAAGGGCGATGAGGTGGCCCTCTCTTCGGGCATGATGGGCAAGATCAGCGCGGTCGACGACAACTACTTAGTGCTCTCGGTTGGAAAGGACGTAGAACTGAAGTTTCAGAAGATTCATGTGACCTCCGTCCTTCCTAAGGGCACGCTGAAGTCTGTTGGCGTTCAGTCTGATTGAGTATCCACCTCGCCTAGAGTTGGCGAGGCTGCCCACGCCTCTGCATCTGCTGCCCAGGGCATCGGCACGGTGGGGTGCGGGCAAGCGCATCTGGATAAAGCGGGACGATCTGACGGGTTCCGCGTTGACCGGCAACAAAGTGCGTAAGCTAGAGTTTATCGCGGCCCATGCGCAGGCGGAGGGTTTGACGACGCTAGTGACCTGCGGCGGCGTGCAGAGTAACCATTGTCGCGCCACTGCCTTGGTCGCCGCTCAATTAGGGTTGGACTGTCACGTGGTATTGCGAGCGGATGACGACTCGGCCTCGACCACGGGCAATTTCTTACTGGACCAATTGGCCGGTGCGAGCTTCGAAATTTTGCCATCTGCTCAGTGGGGCCAGGGTGTTAAGGAGGCCTTTGGCAGGGCTGAGGCAGCCTGCTTGAGGGCGGGGCGACCCGCGCTGTTGATTCCCACGGGTGGTAGCGACAGCCTCGGGATATGGGGCTATATTGCCGCCGCTGAGGAACTCCGCGGTGATTTGACAAAAGCAGGCATTGATCGCGCCACCGTTGCGCTTGCCACCGGGTCTGCCGGGACTCAAACAGGATTGACTGCCGGCGCGATATTGCACGAACTGCCGGTCTCAGTTGTCGGCTATGCGGTCTGTGATGACAGTAACTGGTTTAATACCCGAGTCTCTGCTGACTGGCGCGCATCGGTGGCGCGATGGTCACAATTACCGGATATCGTGTTGGCACCGATTACTCGCGACCATTCGGTAGGGCCCGGCTACGGCCGAGCGGATCCCGCGATTTATGCGTTGATCACCGAGTTAACGCGACTCGAGGGGATCCCCCTAGACCCAGTTTATACGGGTAAGGCATTTCATGGCCTGATCACCGATATTGAATCGGGACATTATGATGATGTCGACGATATTGTGTTTGTGCACACGGGGGGTATTTTTGGCTTATTTTCCCACGAGGAGCAGCTGCTCAAAGCCACGACGAGTGCTTCGGTGGCGCAGTGAATGTGCGGAAAAGAGGGTGCGCAGTGCGCGCTCGGTGAGGCGTGGCCTGTTGCATGCGGATTGAGCAGTACGAGCGTGCTTAATAAAGAACTACTGGTTGGCACCACGATGAGTGGTCCGCCTCGAGAGTGAAGGAGAGCAGTTAGGTGGAAGCGGTTATTACTGAGGTGAACGCTTGGGCTTGGGGGGTGCCGATGCAGGTGCTCTTGTTGGGCACCGGTATTTTCCTGACGCTCGGTTTGGGCCTTTTGACATGGCGAAAGCTGGGGTTTGCTTTTCGATTGTTGCTCGGTGGTTTCAAAGGTCAGGGGGAGGGCGATATTCCGCCCTTCAGGGCCTTGATGACCTCGTTGAGCGCCACCATCGGTACGGGCAACATTGCGGGTGTCGCGACCGCCATGACATTAGGGGGTCCCGGAGCACTGTTCTGGATGTGGCTGACCGCACTATTTGGTATGGCCATGAAATATGCTGAGGCGGTGCTTGCCGTTCGCTACCGCGAGCAGGACGACCTCGGCGGGTTCAGCGGCGGTCCCATGTATTACATTCGCAATGGCCTTGGTCCGCGTTTTGCCATCCTCAGTGGGGCGTTTGCGTTATTCGGTGCAATGGCAGGATTTGGATTAGCCAACACCGTGCAATCGAATTCAGTGGCTCAGGTACTGGGAGATCAGTTCGAGGTCCATTGGCTGACGACGGGTCTGCTGCTCATGGTGATTGTGGGTGCCGTGATTTTAGGCGGTATTCAACGAATTGCCGCTACGGCGAGTGCGGTGGTGCCGGTCATGGCGATTGCTTATGTCGCGATGAGCACACTGGTCATTGCGCTTCATATCGAGCAGGTTCCCGAGGCATTGGCTACGATCATCGATAGCGCCTTTAATGGCGCTTCGGCGGCAGGTGGTTTTGCTGGCGCGAGTGTCTGGGCGGCAATCCGCTTTGGCGTGGCGCGGGGCATCTTCTCCAATGAGGCGGGTCTGGGGAGTGCACCGATTGCACACGCAGCTGCTCGGACCAATGAGCCGGTTGAACAGGGGCTGATTGCGATGTTGGGCACCTTTATTGACACCCTGGTGGTGTGCACGATGACCGGTCTGGTGATCATGCTGACGGGCGTATTGGAGTCGGGTATTTCTGGTGCTAGCTTGACCGCATCGGCCTTCGGCTCGGCGATCCCCGGCGGCGAGTTGGTGGTGACGGTAGGGGTGGTGCTTTTTGCAACCACTACCATGATCGGTTGGTCGTTCTACGGTGAGCGTTGTGTTGTCTATCTTTTTGGTACCCGCGGCATTATGCCGTTTCGGGTGCTCTGGGTGTTGGCGATTCCCGTGGGGGCAGCAACCGATTTGGGCTTGATTTGGCTGATAGCAGACACGTTGAATGCCTTTATGGCCATCCCCAATTTAATTGCGTTGCTTTTGTTGTCGCCGGTCGTGTTTACCTTGTCAAAATCGTATTTTTCGCGTCACGCGGATGGCGTAAAGAGCGATGCAATCTGATGGCCGAGATGGGTGCGCAAAAGTTAGTGATCGCGATTTCCTCACGAGCGCTTTTCAATCTGGATGACGCGCACCATATTTTTCAAACAGAGGGATTAGAAGCGTACTCGGCTTATCAGATTGAGAAAGAGGACGATATCTTAGAGCCTGGTCAGGCCTTCGCGATGGTAAAAAAGTTGTTAGCGCTCAACCAACAGCTTAGCGAACCCTTGGGCATTGAGGTGATTTTGCTCTCGCGCAATAGCGCTGATACGGGGTTGCGGGTCTTTAATTCCATTGAGCATTACGGTCTGGGTATTACCCGAGCCGCTTTTTGTGGCGGCGAGCCCCCCTGGCGTTACATTGAGGCATTCGGCTGCCAGTTATTTCTATCCGCTGAGAGCGAGGATGTCCGAGTCGCACTGGCTAATGGCGTGGCCGCTGCAACGCTGGTTTCCAGAGCGGCCGGTGATATGGGAGATCAGCAGCTGCGCATTGCCTTCGATGGCGACGCGGTAGTCTTTTCAGATGAAGCAGAGCGCGTTTACAAAGAAGAGGGCCTTGACGCTTTTGCGGCCAGTGAATCTGCCGCACGAAAGCAACCGTTGATGGGTGGCCCCTTTAAGCAGTTCTTGTCTTCATTACAGCGTTTGCAGCAAGCGCTACCGGCAGAGGATCCCCCATTGCGGACGGCGCTGGTGACCGCGCGCTCGGCGCCAGCACACGAGCGTGTCATTAGAACGTTGCGTGCTTGGGATATCCGCATTGATGAGTCTATTTTTCTCGGCGGCTTGACGAAGACGGCGTTTCTCACCGCGTATCGTGCCGACGTTTTTTTTGATGACCAACAGTCGCACTGTGAGCACGCAAGCAGTCACGTTCCAACGGGTCATGTGCCCCACGGTGTCGCCAATAAAAAATAATTTATTCTAAGAACTCAGATTTTTATTACCAAATGCTGGATCCTCCGTGTAAAGCCGGTTAGGCTTTTACGACAGGAGTCGCTCTGAGGAGCCTTGGTAGTATGAAACTGCAACAATTACGCTATATCTGGGAAGTCGCGCATCACGACCTCAACGTGTCGGCAACGGCTCAAAGCCTCTTTACCTCTCAGCCCGGTATTAGCAAGCAAATTCGCCTGTTGGAAGATGAGCTGGGCGTCGAGGTGTTCGCTCGCAGTGGCAAACATTTGACGCACATCACACCGGCCGGTGAAGTCATTCTGGAGCTGGCGGGGGAGATGCTTCGCAAGGCGGACGCGATCAAGCGCGTCGCTCAAGAGTTCTCTGACGAGCGATCGGGCACATTGTCGATTGCGACGACCCATACCCAGGCGCGATACGTGCTGCCTGAAATCATTCAGCGGTTTATGCGCCAATATCCCGACGTCTCTCTTGCGATGAAGCAGGGCACGCCGCCTCAAGTTGCACAGATGGCAGCGGACGGAGAGGTGGATTTTGTGATCGCGACCGAGGCGCTGAATCAGCTGTCGAGCCTCATTACCCTGCCTTGTTATCGCTGGAACCGCTGCGTTGTAGTGCCTAAAGGGCATCCGCTTGCTGCGCTTCAACATTGCTCTTTAGAGGCGATTGCTGAACACCCCATTGTGACCTATACAACGGGATTCACAGGTCGGACGAAGTTAGACGAGGCCTTTAATGATAGAGGCCTGCAGCCCAAAGTCGTT
>CAJWWJ010000142.1 GCA_913048575.1 uncultured Halieaceae bacterium | reverse complement strand
CCCGCCCGTGACACGAGTCGGTCGGCGCTTAGATCGTCTGATCATGATGCTGATGTCGTCATGGCGTTTGTGTAGTGGGGGTGTGATGCGCTGATGAAGAGCGGTCAGAAGTGGTTTTTAGTAGATAAAAAAAGGGCGCTCAGCTGAGCGCCCTTTTTGCGGAAGTTTGGCTTACTGCCCGAAGTTATACATGACCTCAAAGCCGTAAGTCCGTGGTGCTCGCACTGCCGCATAGGACCACAGCCCTGCCACATCGTACCCATGTGAATATCCGTCTTCGTCAGTCAGGTTTCGTCCGAAGAGGCTAAACTGCAGGCCATTGTTCATAGCGTAGTTAATGGATGCGTCAACGAGTTGCTGGGCATCGTTCTCCAGTTCTGGCGAATTGGTCACATTAGTGAAGTGCTCGCCAATGTAATGAAAAGAACCCCGGACCCAAGCGCTGCCATTTGCCATGTCCCACTCATAGGTCGCGTCTAATGTGCCTGTGAGATCGGGTGCACGACGGAACTCAAGCGCAGATAAGTCGACAACGCCGCCATTGATATCCGTGTACTTGAATTCATCATACTCGGTATCCAAGTAGCCCAAATTGGCCCGCAAACTTAAGTTGTCAGAGATATAGGCCTGCACATCGAACTCTAAACCTTGAATCGTGGCGCTCGAGGCGTTGGTCACAATCGTTTTCTGTCCGGTACCGCTAGAATCAGGTAACTGCAGCTCTTCCTGTTTGTCCTCATATTCCATGTAGAAAATATTCGCGTTAATACGCAGGCGGTTATCAAGCCACTCTGACTTAATGCCCAGCTCATAATTGTCTACTGTCTCAGGTTCAAATGGGTCGCGCGCTTCTTCGACCGAGTTCACACGACCGTTAAAGCCGCCACTGCGATAGCCCTTGGAGTAAGTAAAAAAGGCCATCAGATCATCAGAAAACTCATAACGTGCGCCGGCCCTGGGTGTGAACTCGTTCCAGGTTTCGTCGGGGTTCGAAGTGAAGTCGCCTGAAATCGTCTCAACGTTACCTTCCTGCCGGGTTTTTTTCTTGTCTTCGGTGTACCGCCCGCCAAGCGTTAGTGTCAGCGCATCGGTTACCGCATAGTCACCCTCAAAAAACGCCGCTTGGGATTTAGTGTCCTGCTCTGTGAATTGATAAATATCAATGATCAAGCCTGGCGCTGGAAAGCCCACCCAACTATTAGACTGAGCGATGTAGCTACTTTCCCAGTAATACACACCACCGACAAAGCTAAGGCTGCTACCGGCGTCGTAGGTCAGTCGCAGTTCGTGGCTGTCCTGCTCGTAGCTGCCGGGACGAGTAGTGCTATAGAGCAGCTCAGGCGTGCCGTCCCAGTTGGTGTAAGCCGTTTCTTCTGATTCCCAATGACCGAAGAGATAATCCACTCGATAGCTATCAGATAGATTCCAGCGGGCCTCTAGTGAGTACATTTCGGTATCAAACGTTGCTTCTAGTGGCAGTGCTACTGCGTCAGCGGCTGCTGAGAACAACAACGGATTATCCCTGTCTGCAGAGGGACCGCCAGACCTTAGACCCTGGTTCAGGGTTACGTAGCGATCACCCGATATGGGGCTATTCTGCGAGGGAGAGCAATAGCCATAGTCAACGGTGTTACCGGGAGACTGCCCCGTGTTATTACAAAAAAGATGGCGACTTTGTCCGGTATTGATCAGCTCGGGCGTATCTTGATCGGTCTCTTCCTCTTGATAAGTGAATTCTAGCTCCAGTGAGTCGCTGGCGGTCCACATGAGGTTCAAACCGTAGCTCTGGTAATCGACCGCTCCCCGGTTATTTTCACCGGTGGTGGCATTGTCGAAGAAGCCTTCTTGTTGATCACGCTTAGCCAGCGTCACCTTAGCGGCCAGGTTATCGGTTAGCCCAAAGTTAAGAACGCCGTCTACGTAATAAGTGTCGTAGTTTTCGATTCCCGCACGGAGCTTGCCGCCCAACTCACCGGTAGGTTGGCTGCGCGTAATGTTGATCAATCCTCCGATGGTGTTGCGTCCAAACAGTGTTCCCTGTGGTCCGCGAAGTACTTCTGCGCTGGCCAGGTCAATACTGCGAAGCAGTGAACCCGCATTGGCGCCGATGAAAATGCCGTCTGCGACGACCCCCACTGCTGGGTCAAAGTTTTTCTCCACATCGGCCACGCCGATGCCGCGAATAAAGATAGCCGCTACACCACCGGGCCCTTGCCCAGTGTCATCAATAATGAGGTTGGGCGAGATACTGGCAAGGTCCATGAGATCACGCGCGAAGGTGCGCTCGATTTCAGTTTGGCTCATCGCACTGACCGCCAAACCGACGTCTTGCAGGCTCTCAGTCTGTTTTCGAGCGGTGACCACAATCTCCTCTAGGCCGCCTTCCTGCGCGCTGACGAGTGGCGCTGCCATCATAGCGCTCACTGCGCTGGTGGCGACCGCGACTGCGGTGGCAAGGGCGTTCTTTCTGACCTGTGGTTGCATCGTTCTTTTCATCATCATACCTCTGGGATAAAAGTGAAACGGGAAAGTCGTTCTGTGGTGGTGAGACGCATCTCAGCCTGAGTAGCGGTTCATGCTGGGTTTACTAATCATGCAGCGTTGCGAGTCGTGCGTGCCTCTTTTTTGCCGGTAGTTGAATCGTCAATCGCAGTAAGACCGGCCGACTTCTATGATAAAAAAACAAAGCGAAAAGTCAAGATGTCCGGACATTATAGACTTGCGACAAACTGCCTTGGATTTTGCGTCAAAGCGGTTCTGCACTGCGCTCTGTTAACGCATTAGTGAGTGCAGTGCACAGTCACGTCGGTAAAGCGGCGGCGTATTTCCCGGTATCAAAAATACGGCAGTGAAGAGGAGCGGTCATTACCCGTCAATTTTGGGTAATCAAGGTTTAGCGGGCCACGTGTTAGCGAGGCGTCTATGCAATACTGCTGGCGAAACCAATGACCAAACAGGCAGAGACTAGGAGGGATAGCTTAATAAAAGAAGCAGACTCGCCGTAAAATAAAATGCCAACGGCGATGGCACAGAGCGGCACGACGGCAGCCATAAAGGGCAGTAGGATACCTAAATTAATGCCACTGTTCAGCAAGCGCGCCATTAACCCTAGCCCCGCCAGAAAGGCAAGCCCACAGGCTATCGACGGCACTAACTGTGTCACGCCTTTTGTCAGGGGCATGAGTGACAGACCGATGACTTGGAAAACGACCGAAGCTGCCAGCATCATGATGATGGTAGGTGTCAGTGTGATCATGCTTACTCCTGTCTAAGGTGATCAATTGGATAACTCAGTCTTTGCAGACTGGTTTGATCTCAGTATGGGCTAAAGCATTTTGGGGGCGCTATCTTTTTCTTTCATGTAATCGGTGACGGTTTTGTTGTGCTTTTTACAAATGACCGTGTAATGCCACATCAAACTAGAGCGCTGCAGCCAATGGCGCCTGCTGGCTAGCGTGTAGACCAAAAAGCACCTTGCGGAAAATCGGATACTTTTCGATAAACTGCATTCGGTTACGCCAGCGATTTGATCGGACCCCTCTATGTCAAATGTCACTCATCTTGAGTCACCCACACTCGCCGTCACTCTCAGCAATCGAGGGGCGCGATTGGTCCAGCTGTTAGTAAAGCGGCAAAATCTTTCGTTATTACTCGATACTGCTCAGGTGTCCACTGACTTGATCGATCAATTTTGTATTGGCGGCACAGTAGGGCCTTTCGCTGGGCGCTTGCGCCGGATTGATGCGAGCAACGGACAGTCGGCTGTATCACTGCATGGTGACGAAGCCGCCCTGCACCGCGCTGATTGGCTACTCGAGCACAGTAGTCAGTCTAACGTGGCAATTTATACTGTCAGTCGTCGTCACGGGGAGGGCGGTTTGCCCGGCGATCGCGATTTCAGTGTGGCCTATACACTTTCCGATAACAGTCTGATGATTGATCTGACGGCGACAACGACTCACGACACCCCGATCAGCTTGACGAATCATGCTTACTTTACGCTGGGCGCAACCTCAGTCAGCGCTCTATCGTTGCAGATGAATGCCCAGTCGGTGTTGTTAACGGACAATGAGCAATGCGCGACCGGTCGGTCGATGCCCGTTGCCGGCACAGCGCTCGACTTCGCGCGTGAGCGCTTGCTCGATGATGCCTTGATGGCGTTCCCCGACGGACTTGATCACAGTTATGTTTTGGGGTCGGGCAGGCGAGATGCGCTGGCACCCGATCGCGCTGCTGCTCTCACCAATCGAGCCAACGGGATAAGCCTTGATATTGCCACGACACAGCCCTGTTTACAGGTCTATACCGCATCGCAACTGACGGCTCCGTTGCGACCTTTTACCGCGATATGCTTGGAAGCCCAAGGTTTTCCAAATGGCCCAAACCATGCCTTGGGTCGCAGTGAATCATGGTTGGCCGCGGGTCAGACTACTAAGCAGCGTATTGTTTATCGCATTACCGAGGGATCACTGACGTAATAGGTGCTTTCCCTGCGGTCAGTGCTGACGCCCTCGGCCGCTTTCGCCGGCATCTCCTGCCCTCTGGTGAGCATGAGGCTTTGAACGCCAATGGCTCATAGGTCAGGTGCCGTCTCGGCAAAGGGCGGCCACGTCCGAATCTCAGCGAGAAAGCGACAGAGGTTATCTTTGCCTGACAAGTCGATGGTGTCGCGGTAAGCGGCCCAATCCAGCAGACAGGCCAGTCGGATTTCCCCATCCGTATAGGGTTGGCTGAACGACAGTTGGCAACGCTCGAGCTCCTGGATCCCCACGGTAATTCTCTCTTTCTGGCGTTCAAAATAGGTTTTGGGATCGAATCCGGTGGTCGACGTACCGGTCGGGACCTCCGCCAAGTCGGCACTATCCCCAATGTTCATTAAGTAGACGTTCACTGCGGTATCGAGCACCGATGTTGCCACTGCAAATAACTCATGGTCGGCAATCGTGGTCAAATAGGATTGGCCAGACTGTTCCCGGACGTAGCGGACAATGACCGACGAATCACTGAGTGTGAGCTTGCCATCTGTCAGGAACGGCACGCGCAATGTGGGGGACTGACCAATGGTGTCAAGGGTCACCTGTTCGAGCTCCCAGTCTAGGCCTGATTGGGCCAATGCCACCCGAGCATGTCTAACGTAGGGTGAGGTGCGGACGCCATAAAGTTTCATTGTCTCGGGTTCCTATGTTGAGCAGTTGATCGTGAAAATGGTTGGTCGCGGCTGTGAGTCACGACACGTCGCATACTACCCGCAAGTGATTCGTAATGGCGCCCGATTTCATATCAAATTTCGGTGCTCAGTGCGGTTGTCGCTGGGGTATCCAGACGATTGCCTCGCACCAATTCTTCTACAAGCATGAGTCGCGAGTTCCGCCACAGGCCACCTTATTGGCCTGCTCAGCGCTCGCAGCATCGTATCTGCTTGGAGGCCGGCTCACTGTCGTAGGGCTTGTATAGGCCGCACACGGAAGGCAAC
>CAJWWJ010000141.1 GCA_913048575.1 uncultured Halieaceae bacterium | reverse complement strand
GAGGTGCCAGAGCTGAATTATCTGAACGACACCTGGGTAGACTTCCCGCTATATCAAGTAATTGAGGATCACGAAGCGTCACTCGCCGATGATCCTCAACTGCCGGTCGGAGACTAGGGCTGGCTTACCGACCCCGCAACATAATCTGCGCGGCGTTACGGCCAGGCAACCCGGTTACGCCGCCGCCCGGATGCGCGCCAGAACCACACAAGAAAACATTATCGACTGGCATCCGGTAAGACGCATGGCCAGGTATGGGGCGCATGGAGTAGAACTGATCGAGCTGTAATGCACCGTGGAAGATGTCTCCTCCAATCATGCCGAGATCACGTTCGATATCGAGCGGCGTCTTGATCTGACGACCCAGCACTGATCGTTTAAAATTGGGTGCGTACGTGTCAATGGTATCAACGATCTGATCGGCGACTTTTTCCCGAACATCATCCCATTTTTGCCCATTGGGCAAATGTCGCTGAAAGTGCTGACAGAACAGGCTTGCAACATGTGCGCCCTCTGGAGCGAGCGAATCATCTTGCGTGGTGGGCACCTGCATCGAGATCACGGGTCGCTGTGCCCAGCCCAACTGCTTGGCATCAAGATAAGCTTGCTCTATGTAGGCTAACGAGGGCGAGACCTCGATTGCTCCCGCGAAATGCGCATCGCCGCGCCCTACCATCGAGGTGAAGTGTGGTAACTCAGACAGGGCTACGTTCATTCGGAAGGTCGCCGAGTGGCTGCGGTAACCCTCAATTCGCCTCCGATCTTCAGCACTCAGCAGCTCGGGATCCAGCATTTTCGTTAGCAAGGTCTGCGGATGTACATTGGCAGCGACCTGTCGGGCGTGAAACGTTCGCCCATCAACCAGCGTCACACCGACAGCCCGACGTCCTTCCATCACAATATTCTCAACCGGTGCACCGACTTCCAGCACGGCACCTTGGGCCCGCGCATAGCGCGCCATGGCATCACTAATGGCACCCATACCACCTTTGGCGATCCCCCATGCCCCGGCACGACCCTTCACCTCGCCAAATGCATGGTGCAGCAGGATGTAAGCGGTGCCAGATTGGTAAGGGCTGGCAAAGTTGCCGATGACGCCCTCGAGTCCCAGCACGCCCTTGAGCGCCTCTCCCTCGAACCAGGAATCCAGGTAATCGCCAAGAGAACTGGTCAATAATGTCGCCAACACCTTCTGCGAGTGCGAACCCAGCTTTCTGGCGACATTCCCGGCCGACAGCAACTGCATCAGGTCGCGCCAGCCTCCACCAAAATCGGGAGGTGCCTGAGTCGCCAGTTCGCGTAGCGCAATCGCCACTGCACTGATCTCTTCCTCGAATTGCTCGATTCGCTCAGCATCACGCCTTGAAAATCTGGCGATCTCTGCTCGCGCTTGGTTGTCGTCTCGGGTCAACAGCAGGTGATCATTTTCGAGCAGACTGAGCGTGCCAGCAGGCCGCTCCATAATCTCAAGACCATGCTGCTCGAGCGACAAATCACTAATGACCTGTGGGTGGAGCAAGCTCACGGAATAGGAATACACGGAATTGCGAAAACCGGGGTGGAACTCCTCCGTAACGGCCGCGCCGCCCAAGATGTCGCGAGCTTCGAAAAGCCGCACCGACTTCCCTGCTTTTGCCAAGTACCCAGCGCAGGCCAATCCATTGTGGCCGCCACCAATAATGATGACATCGGAGTCATGATTGTGAGCAGTCATAGTCTTCACTCCCACAGATGAACGTTGAGTGTAAGGCGGTTGAGAGGCGTCGACATACGAGCCTTCACGGAAGCATACTAAACGTCTATTGATGCGACCGGCCAAGCACTCTTCGATTCAACTTCCCCCTCCGGTTTCCTCTGGGTGCAGTACTATCGAAAGCGTCTTGCGTCAGGCAAGTATTTGGATTTTTTCATGAGCCATTATGACGCCATCGTCATCGGTGCAGGCCACAACGGTCTCACCACGGCCAACTACCTCGCCAGAGGCGGGATGAGTGTTTGCGTGCTCGAGCAACGCTCAGTTGTGGGCGGCGCGGCAGTCACGGAGGAGTTTTACCCGGGGTACCGTAATTCAACGTTTTCCTATGTCGTGAGTCTGCTGCGGCCTGAAGTCGTTGAGGATTTACAGCTGGGCGATTACGGCTACGAAGCCATTACGCTAGAGAACGCGCTCTACATTGACTCAAGTGGCGACCATTTATTACTGACTGCGGATGAACAGTTCAACCAAGCACAGTTCGAAAAGTTTTCTCAAACCGACTTTCAGGCTTATCAGTCGTTTGAGCACTCTGTGGATCAAATCGGACAGCTACTGGCCAAGCAATGGCTGAACGAGCCGCCTAAATTGGGCGAACAGGGAGTCGGTGATCTCCTCGCCATGCTCAAAATGGGCGCTGACGTGTTCCGTCTCGACGCGGAGGCCCGTTGGCGACTGATGCAATTTTTTATCGGCGCGCCGGAAACGATCATTGACCGCTGGTTTGAAAGCGAAAAAGTGAAGTCGATGGTGGCCGCACACATTATGCCGGCTAACTACGCGCCCTTGAGTCAACCTGGCGCTAGCCTAGCCATGCTGCACCACGCCGTCGGCGAGGTGAATGGCCGAGCGGGCGCTTGGGGTATTGTCAGGGGTGGTATGGGCGGGATTACCCAAGCGATGCTGAAGTCGGCAACGGCACACGGCGTGGCGGTTCGCACCGATGCCGCGGTCAGCAGCATTGATGTATCGGATGACCAGGTCGCAGGTGTCACGCTCGCCTCGGGCGAAGTGCTCACTGCACCGGTTGTCGCAGCCAACACCGACCCCAAGCGCACGTTTTTCACACTATTGGGCGAAGAGCATCTTCCGGAAGACTTTACCCGTGACGTGAAAAGCTTCCGACAAGAGTCTGCCTCCCTGCGAATGAACCTCGCGTTATCTGAGCTGCCAGAATTTTCCGCGCTTCCCGGTGCCGAGGGGGCACATCATCAAGCCAGTATCACGATGATCGAGACTGCCGATCATTTAAACGCCGCATTTCACAGCGCCAAACGAGGCGAGCCCGCTGACCCACCGATCATTGAGGCGATTATCCCCAGCGTGCTGGACCCGACATTGACCGATACGCCAGGCCACCACGTAATGAGCCTCCTATGCAAATACATGCCATACGACCTGAGTGGTGGACGCTCATGGGACAATGAAAAAGATCGCATCACTGAACGCATTTTCAGCTACGTGGAGCGCTTCATCCCTCGATTAAGGGAAATTACAGTGGGTCACCAGTGCCTCACACCACTGGATCTGGAGCGACTGCTTGGGATGACCCGCGGTGATATCTGCCACGGCAGACTCGAACCCGACCAACTGTTCAATATGAGGCCACACCCCGATGCCGCACAATACGCCACGCCGGTGAAAGGCCTCTATCTGTGCGGTTCAGGTGCGCATCCCGGGGGCGGCGTGACCGGCGCGCCTGGGCATAACGCCGCGCGGCGCATATTGAAAGATGCCTGAGGGCGGAACAGCCAGATGGCTCACGCGTGACTGGCGGTCACCATAGACGCACTCGGTGAGTACCGACGTCGAATCACCCGCCATGCAATCACCCCCAGGGGCACATGGATGAGCAATGGGCCAATGACGAACCATGGCTCCGCATGACGCCAATCAATGCTCTCACCCAGCTCGATGATGCCCGCACCGAGCTGATAAGGCTCCACATAAAAGTGCAGTAGCAAGAATGGCATCACACATCCGTAAGCAATCAACAGCATAGGCGCCAGCAACGTGATACGTGTCGCCCGCCGATCGATATCGACCGGAGGCGTTTGGTGAAGTTGCGTTCGATAGTCTCGCTCTTGCTCTGAGACGACATCGCCTCTAGAACCCAATCGCGCAAAAAGAAGGGAGGCCACAATACCCAGCAGAACCGGCTCCATATAACTGGGCAAATCGATTAGCCCGATGTAGTCGAGCGCTGCCGGTACGATGTTCGCCAGCAGTCCAGCCAGCATGCCCCAGCGCGCGCCGCGCGCAGTGATCGATCGACTCCAGATGCTCATCAATCCAACCGGACCCCAACTGGAGGCAAAAACTGTCCCGATGAATAACGTGATCCAGAACAGGTTGTGCGGCAGGAAAAGGCTCAGGCCGAGCACCACAAGGCTGATCAGCGCCATCGCTGTGCGCGTCCGCCCCAAGCTTTCAGCAGTATTCTGAATCCCTAAATCTTTGCTGACACTAAAACCAACCAGCGACAGAAAGGTTGATGCCGATGACAGCGCAGCGCAGACGATACCCGCAACCAATATGGCACCCAGGTAGCTGGGCACCAAATGCATAGCAGCCCAAATCAAAACCGTCTCTTCATTCTCGATGTTCGGGTTTGCGACGTTCACGAAACCGCCGGCGCCGTAAATGGCAATTTGTAAAAAGATGACTACCAGCACGGTATAAATTGACGCGCGCAGCACGACGTGTTCGCTTTTGGCCATGAGGTGTCGGCTGGATTGCCACGGGCTCACGGCGTAAACGAGACTCCACGAAAGGTCGATCAGGACAAACCAAATAAGGAAGTCCAATGCCGTCGGCCAAGGGGTCCCTTCGCCGATGATGCCGTGCCAGCTCATTAAGTCAGGCTTTACATCCTGCCGCGTGAGATCTTGGATCGTCTGCGAGATGCCGCCAAAGCTCTCAACTAAGTGCGCCACAACGAAGAAAGATGCTGCAGTAAACAAGAGGAACATCAGCGTGTCGGTGATCACCACGCCCTTGGAGCCCGCATACAGCGTGAACGTGGAATAACTCAACCACGCAATCAAAACACCCTCGGCGTAGCTGACACCGGTCAGATCAGAGAGCAGCAGTGCCGCACCCTGTGTTACCACCAGCAGGTACCCTCCCAGGCCCAGTATCACCGTCCAGCCGGCGATCCGCTGGACCTCGGGAGAGGCGAAACGCTCTCCAAAAAAAGCGGCTACGGTAGTCGCCTTGCTCCGCCTAAGATAGGTGCCAAAAAATAGTGCGCCAAAGACATAACCCGTTACTGGGAGCCCAGGGAGCAACAGGTAAGGGCCCAGTTGGCCAGCATAGGTGAAACCGGCTTCACCCATGAAGACAGTTGTGCTCATATTGCTTGCGACAAGCGTCCCGATAATGAGAAACGTCGGCGCGCGTCGGCCTGCGACGTAGTAATCCTCGAGCGTCTTCACGCGACGGCCCGCGTAGTTGCCAATCACTACGAAGATGAAAACGAAAAAAGCGGTGGTAGCGGCAAATAGCGTCATGGGCGGTAATCCGACATTGCATCAACGACGATCATCCAGATGCCCCGATTCGCATCGTGAAGGAGCGCTTCGCTCACAACCGCATCACCCGTCATTGACTACTCATTACACATTGCCGACTCACATAGAGTACTTGATTGCGGAAGTGCGTGACTGCGAGCATATGGGCTGGGAAGCGCAGCAACCATTGCGTCACATACAATGGGCACCCTAAATCATCACGGG
>CAJWWJ010000140.1 GCA_913048575.1 uncultured Halieaceae bacterium | reverse complement strand
TTGGCAACCAATCTGATTGGCTTAGCATTGGGGCCTTCGAGCGTGGCGCTGGTGAGTGATTACGTGTTTCAAAGTGATCTTGCAGTGGGTCAGTCGCTGGCACTGATTGCGGCGATCTTTCTGCCGTTGGCCGCATGGTTAGTCTGGCGAGGGTTGCGTGCGATGCAGCAAGTAGCGCTGGCCGAGGCCGCAGATAGCGCATAGCGATCTGCACCAAAATAAAGATGACAGCGGGTATCAGGCATCAGCCGCATCCGCACTGATGACGCAGACTATCAAGGAGGAAACCACCGTGTCGCAAAAAACAGACCAAGAGGTGAAACAGATACTCGAAAAAAAAGGTCATTACGCGTTGTCGTGGGACGACCTAGATAAAGTCGAGTTGCCCACAGGCGTGGTGTCGTCCATGTATCGCGTGGGAGATCCAACGAGCCCGGCTGCTCCGACCGTATTCAAAGTCTATTATCCCCCGGGTTGCACCATTGAGGCGCATACTCATGATTGCGATTACACCGAGATTATTTTGGAAGGGTCGCAGCGTGTCGGGGCCACTTGGCATGCCGCAGGGGACATCCGCGTTGGGTTGGCTAACCGAGGCTACGGTCCGTTAGTAGCAGGTCCGGACGGCGCTTGGGTGTTGTTTGTCTTTGCCTCGGGCGCATGGCCTGCGATTAAGCTGGGTAACAACGATGGCTCAACGTTAGGGAGCGATCTGCTTGAGGCGCATTTTGACAAGGTGCAGAGGGTGGATACCTAAAAAGTGCATCGGCGATGTGTTATCCGTGGGCCTTTTTTGTCAATGCGGCGAGTGATTGCGCAAAGGCGGCGGGAGGCACCTCTAGCTCCGTATTGAGTGTGCTGTTCCAGCGATTGAGAAAGCCATACAGCGACAATACCGCAACAATCTCGACGATTTCTTGTTGAGAAAAATGCGTGGTTAACGCCGCGATATCGTCATCTGTTACTGCGCTGGGTTGTAATGCGCCATGCCACGCGACCCGCAGTGCCGCGCGTTCTGCTGCACTGAAGAGCGGTGAGGTTTCAAACTCGAATACGGCAGCGATCTTTTCTGCCTCTACTCCCAGTTGATTGGCACCATAGCCCGCATGTGCAGTGCAATACGTGCAGCCTTGAGTATGGCTGCTGATGACGCCGATCAAGCGTTTCAGCGTAGGATCCACTTGTCCCGATTGCAATATCGTCTGTACTAAGCCGCTGAGGCTCGGTAACAGTTCAGGCCAGTGGCATAGGCTCAACACATCGTTGGGTAAATAGCCCATTGTGGCTTGTGCTTGCGAGAGTGCGGCTTCGCACTGATCCAGTGTGTTTTGATCGGGTTTGGCTAAACGGCTCATCACGGTCTCCTAATGCTCATGAATAGACGACGGTTGATGCGCGTTGCTACTCAATCGAGTGCCTGCGCCAGTTGCTGATGAAAATGCACGATCGCTTTTTCAAAATGACCGAATGTCAGGTGGCTATTAGCGCCGCTGGCGAGGGTCTCTTGAATCGCTGCTGCGGCAGCCCGATCCTCTTCTTGCCCTGAGTCATTAACAAATTGGGCGTCGCGCTGTGCGTCCTCAATCGAAATGCTGAGGCCATCATCCGGTTCATTAATCAGGCTATAGATGATCCACTGTGATTCAGTAGGTGATACCGGTTCCAGAATGACCAGATTGGTGTGTTTCGACAAAACAGAAATACTGGCGTTGGGAAATAGCATGTACACCGCAGTGACGACGCCGCTGAGTTTGCGCTGCAGTGGGTTCATGGATCGCAGTTCTTCGATGCGTTGAAACGGGTAGATGACGCGAGAATGAGGCCCGAAGGTTTCAACCAAGTTTAGGTTATCGAAACCATAGGGATAAAACGATTCCTGATGCAGCGATTTAATGTGGTAACCCTCCATCAGGGTCTCATACAGGAGTTTCCAATTTGCGGCGTCAGTCAGCTCCCGCTGATCAAAGATGCGTTGATCTCTAGAAAAATAGTTAAGGGTATGGGGTGGTGGCTCGGTGGCCATATCACCTTCTTGCTGGATATACACAATGCCCCCTGCCTCGATGGCGGAAACGGCGACGAGGCCGTGTTGATCTCTATCGAGATCGGGGAATCCCTGTTGACCTGGAATCCCCTTGAGTTTCCCATCTAGGCCATAGGTCCAGGCATGATAAGGGCAGGAAAAGGCGCGGGCACAGCCGCTGCCGGCTGCGACTTGCATGCCGCGATGGCGACAGGCATTGAGAAAGGCGCGCACTTTGCCGTCTACTCCGCGCACGACCAGCAGCGGTCTCCCTGCGGCGCTTCTCGCAATGTAACTGCCGGCCTCTGGGAGTGCCGAAGAGGGACAAAAAGCCGAGGGTAATTTCCGTATCAGTGCACATTCAGCATCAAAGCGAGCTTGATCAAAATAGTGCTCCACCGGTTCTCGCCAGACGGTAGTGCCCACGTCGGTGGTGCGTTTATCGATATGTTGAAAAATGCGTTCAATCGCTTGTGAATCGGTCAGTAGACTGGCATCGGACGCGTTAGCCGGGGGAGATTGCGGGCTCATTGTCGGGCTCTATCAAAGAACAGTGGGCTAGCCTGCGGGAATTCTTGGGATAGGTAAAGAGTGGGCTTTTCGGTGTACTCTGCGGCCATGCAACGCAAAATTATCCACATCGATGCCGATTGCTTTTATGCCGCGATTGAAATGCGAGACCGGCCAGAGCTTCGTGATATTCCGATGGCAGTGGGCGGTAGTGCAGAGCGTCGAGGGGTTTTAACCACTTGTAATTATGATGCTCGCGCTTACGGCATTCGTTCGGCGATGCCGACCGCCAGAGCGATGCGGCTTTGTCCTCATTTAGTGGTGGTACCGCCACAAATGTTCAAATATCGAGAGGCGTCAAAGGTCATGCGGCGTGTCTTCGCTGAATTCACGGACATCATTGAGCCACTCTCCCTAGATGAAGCCTATCTTGATGTCACTGAAATCTCACACCCGCAGCTCACTGCAACCCAGATCGCTAAGACGATTCGCGAGCGCGTTTTTACCGAGCTTTCTATCACGGTGTCGGCAGGGGTATCGGTCAATAAATTTATCGCCAAAGTGGCGTCAGATTGGAAAAAGCCAGATGGCTTAACGGTGGTGCCACCACACGAGGTGGATCGCTTTGTGGCAGCCTTGCCGGTAAAGCGAATTCCGGGGGTAGGGGCCGTCACGGCGGAAAAACTGCATCGTTATGGGCTTCGCACCTGTGCTGATATCCAAGGCTGGAATTTGCACGACCTACGCCGTCGTTTTGGCAAATTTGGCGTGGTCCTGCACGAGCGAGCCAGGGGCCGAGACGAACGTCCTGTGCAACCCAGTCGGGTCAGAAAGTCAGTCAGCGTTGAGCGGACCTTTGCAGAGGATGTGATAGGCCCCCAAGAGTGGTCACCGATTATCGAACAGCTGTATGTCAGCCTAATGGAGCGCATTGAATCGGCTAAAGCGTGGGACCTGATTGACAAGGCATTTGTGAAGTTAAAGTTCAATGACTTCACAACGACAACGGTGGAGCGGGTAGGCACTAAGGCAGTCGAATCAGACTATCAAACGCTGCTGCTAGAGGGTTGGGAACGCCAAAAGAGGCCGGTGCGTTTGATTGGCCTGGGTGTGCGTCTGATCGAACGTGACGAGCGGGCATCGGCGTCGCTACCGTTTATGGAATCGGTGGATGGGGGTTAGTTTCCGCAAGGAAATGAACGGCACGGTGTACTTTTGTCATGATAGGTGCCATTATTTTTTAAATGCGCGTTGCATCTTTTTTTAGAGTGAGAGAGTGAGCTATGTTGACCCTACATTTTGCACCCAATAGCAGAGCGAGCCGCAGCCTTTGGCTTTTAGAGGAGCTGGGTTTGACCTACCAGTTGAATCGAATGGATTTCAGTCCCAAGGACCTGAAGTCGGACGAGCACAGAGCGCGTCACCCGCTGGGTCGGATTCCCGTGTTGGAGGATGATGATATTTCGATTTACGAATCGGGTGCCATTGCTGAATACATCCTAGAGCGACACAAAAATGGAGGCCTTAAACCCGCCCCTGAAGACCCTTGTTTTCCCGAGTATCTGCAATGGTTTCACTACTGCGAGGGGATGGTGATGCCACCGATCAATACCATCGTCGTACATACGTTGCTACTGCCCCCGGATCGCCAGGACGAAACAGTGCGCGGGCAGGCAGAGAGGCTGTTGGCCAAATCGTGGTTACCGGTAGAGGCGGCAATGGTGGGCAAAGATTATTTGATCGGCGATTTTTCCGCCGCTGACACCATGCTGGGTCATGCCTGCATTATGTCTCAGCGCTTGGGCATCATTACTGAAGAGGCGTTTCCTCTGCTCAGCGCTTATGCAGCGCGCCTGCTGGCACGCCCGGCCTGTGCCAAAGCATTTTCAGCCTAAATAGCGTCCCGAGCGGCGGGGTTGAGCCGCCTGTCAGCCACCCACAGCATATTGGCAGGCGCTTTTTTGTGTCTTAGTGTGTCGTCAGGATCATACTTACAGAGCGCCATTGATCGTAATGACCCGACCGAGGCGCAGAAGGAGACACCTTGAGCCTGTACAACGGAGCTGAGCTCGACAAAACCCCCGCTAATTTTTCACCACTGACGCCGCTCTCTGCTTTAGCCAGAACCGAGCGAGTGCACCCGGAGTTGCCGGCTGTTGTGTATGGTCGGACTAGACGAAGCTGGGGTGAAGTGGCGGACCGCTGCAAGCGGTTAGCTGCTGCGTTATCCCAGCGTGGGGTGACTAAGGGCGACACCGTCGCGTTAATCGCCCCCAATATTCCAGAAGCCCTCGAGTGTGCGCTGGCGGTGCCCATGCTCGGCGCCGTGCTCAATGCCAACAATGTGCGTCTGGATGCGGCGACGCTGGGCTACATATTGCGCCACGGAGAAGCCACCGTTTTATTGGTCGATACGGAGTTTTCTGCTGTCGCCAAACAAGCCGTTCAACTTAGCGAACGCGCGCTGCTCATCATTGATATTGAAGATACCGAGGGACCCGGTGGTGCGCGTATCGGCGCCCTCACCTATGAGGCACTCCTTGCCGAAGGCGCCCCCGATTTTTCCTACCCCTTGCCCGACGATGAGTGGAATGCGCTGTCACTGAATTACACCTCTGGCACAACCGGACAGCCAAAGGGAGTGGTGTACTCGCATCGTGGCGCTTGGACCAATGCGGTGAATAACGCCATCACATGGGAAATGCCTCATCATCCCCGCTACCTCTGGACGTTGCCACTTTTTCACTGCAATGGCTGGTGTTTTCCTTGGACCATTACGTTGCTCGCTGGCACGCATATTTTTCTGCGTAACCCGAGTGCGGCAGCGATTTATGATGCTTTTTCGGTGCACGACGTGAGTCATCTATGTGGTGCGCCGATCATTATGTCGATGATCGCGAATGCAGATCCTCATGACCAACGGACTTTCAGTCAAAAAATTCGCATGATGACGGCGGCAGCGCCGCCGCCTCCCC
>CAJWWJ010000139.1 GCA_913048575.1 uncultured Halieaceae bacterium | reverse complement strand
TTGATCAAAAAAGCGTCGAATAATCCAATACGGTGGTTATAGCAGCCACCGCAGGCGACGGCATATTTTTGTGCGAGCCTCAATCCGGGCACCGTTTTTCGGGTATCGAGTAATCGCACGTCAGTATGTGCAACGCGGTCAGCGTAGTCTTTTGCCACGGTGGCAGTGCCCGAGAGCGCTTGCAAAAAATTCAATGCTGTTCGCTCAGCTGTTAACAGCGCACGAGCGGGTCCGGTGATGCGAAACAGGGTATCGCCTGCATCAAGGGGGTCACTATCCGCCGCCTGCCAAACCGTGCTGCAACGCGGGTCAACTTGCCGGAATGTCTCATCGGCGAACGCTTTGCCACACAGTACGCCCGCCTCACGCGTGATCACGTCTGCACTGGCGAAGGCGTCGGGCGCGATCAATGAGGCGGTGATGTCTCCTGTGCCCACATCTTCCGCAAGGGCTTGTTGGACGCGTTCTGAAATATACTGAGCACTGATCATGGTGTTGTCCATGTTGCTTAAAAAATGACTGAAAAGAGGAGCAGCCCTCGCTGGTGCGATAAGATTACCCTGTGATGACCTCGAGTGACCAATGGAAGTTCGCGAATGGATGGCTGGCTTGCGCGCGCCCAGTGCCCTCGCCCAACTTCAATGAGCGACCCACCGAGGCAACACCAGAGCTGATTGTCATTCATGGCATATCGTTACCGCCGGGCGAGTATGGTGGCCCCCACATAGAAGCACTCTTTACCAACCAACTGAATCCCGCCGATCACGCTTATTTTTCTGAAGTTGCCCACCTAATGGTTTCCGCTCACTTTCTGATTCGTCGCGACGGGGAGATAGTGCAATTTGTATCGACCGACGACAGGGCGTGGCATGCGGGGGAGTCGTGCTGGGAACGCCGCTCAAATTGCAACGATTTCAGTATTGGTATCGAAGTAGAAGGCTGTGATGAGGAGCACTATGCGATGACGCAGTATCGTGCGCTGGCGCACTTAATTCGCGCGGTGCGAAATCAATATCCGGCCATTCAGCACGATGCTATTGTGGGTCACTCAGATATCGCACCGACGCGTAAAACAGATCCTGGGCCAGCTTTCGATTGGTTGCAGTTAAAGCAGTTGCTAGGAGCAGTAAAAGGAGAACAGGGGTAGTGTCGTACTTGGTTTTCATTGTGGCGGTGGGACTGTTTGCCTTATTTGGCGGCGGTGGCCCTCTGCATCGCGATACTTGGTTTGATCCAATGATGGGTAGGATCGATGCATTGGCTTTGGAATCGCCGCTGTCGCTCGCACTGCGAGTGGCGGTACCCCTATTGGTTTTTCTGGGCCTTTTCTGGGTGCTGGCCTTGTTTCTCGGCGAGCTGGGCGAGGCGTTGATGTCTGTTGCCTTGTTGTACTTTGCTTTTGGGCGAGATGATTATCCAACGGATCTTCAGCGCTTCTTGGCTCGCGCTCGCGTAGGCGATCTTCACGGCGCAGAAATGCTGGTCACGGAGCCAAATACACTGCCTGAGCAAGGTATTATGTTGCCTGAAGCGGCGCTGCAGGCGTTCGGGTATCGCGGTTTTGCCCGCTGGTTTCCGACCGTCTTGTATTTTTGCCTGTTGGGGCCCTTTGCCGCGGCTGCTTATCGACTGATTGACCTGATGAATGTGCGCTCAAATGGCCAATTTCAGTCTGCGGTAGCATTTGTAGAATGGTTACCCGCCCGCGTGGTGTTACTGACTTTTTCGCTGTTAGGTGACTTCGAGAAAAGCCGCAGTCTTTTGACAGACCAAGCGTTTGATAAAACCTACTCTAATCAGTCGCTGCTAGCCCTAAGTATTGCCCGCGCGTGGCATCTTGATCTCAGTAATGCAGAGACGCCTTCTCACGTGGTTGAGGTGGTGGAGACCGCGCAGAAAGCCATCAGTCGTGCCACCGCCGTGTGGATCGTCGCTATTTCTTTGTTCGCGCTCCTTTAAGGGGCGACGGTTTGAGGCTGCAATGGGACTGAGCGCGCTCGCCTGTGCGTTTCGGTTACCGGCGCCTTAAGGCTAAGAAGCAGAGCGCCTGACTTTTTCCGCGATCTGAATTTCATCGTAAAGAGCTTGCAATACAGGGGTGGCGGGTGGCTCAGAGACCAAATGCGTCAATAGCCATCCTAGTATCCACTCAATTTCGGTGGGATTACCGCGTGCCAGATCCACTTTCATCGAAGAGTCATTCTCTGAGGTGGCCTGACAAATATCGTTGACTCGACCCGGTAACGCGTCGGCAATCACCGTTTCATCCGCGGCAGTCAGTAGACGTTGTACCTCAGTGATGGCGGCCTTAGTGCTGCTCAGCAATTCGGGCTGGAGCAGAGCGCCGTTTTTCACCTGATGAAGTGCTGTTAGAGGATTGATCACCGCATTGACGGCGGTTTTGGCCAGTAATATCGAGCGTATGTCAGGTTGCCAGTGACATTGCGTCAGGCTGCGTTGCCAGAGCGGTAGCCATGCTGGTGGATTTGAATCTGCCCCGGCGGGGCCGAGGTAGGTGGTGCCAGTGCTCGATAAATGCAGCGTGTTCCGGTCGCTCCTGAGACAACCGGCGGTGGTCGATCCCAGTATTAGGGCAGCGTCTCCGATCAGTGGGAGAACGCGCTCAGCGAGGCCCATCCCGTTGCCCAGCAATACTACTTGCGTCTGCTCAGACAGCCGATGGGCTACGGATCGCACGGCATCTTCCGTTGCCCATGCTTTGGTGCACACCAGTAAGGCGGTAATCGCTGATTCCTGACTGACGGACTCTTGCTCAAAGGTGAACGAGATGGGTCCTTTTTTTGGCGCAGCACTCGCGGCTTTACTCAGCGTCAGCCGACGCGTTGGCTCGGTGTCACGGTGATGCAACAACGTTATCGGACAGTCAACGGTCTGCAATTCACAGGCTAGCCAGCCG
The DNA here is from genome assembly GCA_913048575.1 of uncultured Halieaceae bacterium. Taxonomy (GTDB): domain Bacteria; phylum Pseudomonadota; class Gammaproteobacteria; order Pseudomonadales; family Halieaceae; genus Luminiphilus. Next base: position 2,623 of record CAJWWJ010000139.1, on the reverse strand, counting down.
CCAATCGCGCCCGCACCCAGCACATGCCAAGTCTGGCTCACCGCCGGGGCAGCCAGGATAAGTCAGTGCGTGGATCGGGAGCCTGACTAGGATCAAATCGGTGCTGCCACAGTGCCGTCACGAGCGCGGCAATAGTGCGTCCTGCAGTCAATAGTGCGAAAGAGAGTGATTGCCCGAAGACGCGCTCTGCCAACAGTGGCTGTTCAATCGCTGGCAGATCAGTCATCGCAATGGCGACGTCAAAATACCGGCTGCCCATGGCGGCGTACTCCCAATCGATGGCGAAAAGCTGATCGCCTTGAGTTAATAGATTACCGGCAGTGAGGTCGTTATGACACAAGTAATCGGTATCGTGCTCAAGCATTGAAAAGGCTTGCTCGATATCAGTGCTATGGACAATCGCGCGCCACGCACTGCGTTGCTCAGCGGGTACCGAAGAGAGATAGGATGTGACATCAGCACGAAGTGTTAGCTGGCGATTCACTCTCGGAAGGGCATGAATGGCGCACATCAGCTGACCGAGTGCTGCCCCGGTGATGGGGTGCGACGCCTGCCTTGCGCGCTCGCAGATAACGGCCTGCTGCTGGTGATCGACGTAGAGCAGCGCGGGTGCGATACCCGCTGACGCAGCGGCCGACCAGATCTCGACTTCACCAGTGAAGGCGCCTTCGACTTCACTGGTGGGTCTGCGGCGAATACGGGCTACCAGCGATGGCTCATCGAGCAGTTCAAACAGGATATGACCGCTACCCTCCGACAGCACTGGACCTAGGCGCGGTGCCGTTGCGAGAGCCGCGATTGAGTCCCAGTCTGCCCAGTTGCGCAGCGCGTCACTTAAGCGGTTTGCTGCCGTAACCATTGTGTTCGCCAAGTGCGATAACCGACCATCGCAAGGATGACATAGCCTGCAAACAGCGCAGCGGTCAATGATAGATCTCGAGCCAAATATAAACCGATTGAAACGGCGTTGATTGCGATCCAGTAAAGCCAATTCTCGAGCAGTTTTTGCGTCACCATCCAAGTGGCGAGTAATGCGCAAACAGTTGTTGCCGCATCAAAAAAAGGTAGGGCAGCGTCGGTCCAGTTGTGCATCCCCCACCCCAAAATCAGACTCAGACTGATGACAGCGGTGCAGGCGATGAGATGTTGCTGTCTGGTCCAGGTCCGAATTTGGCTTTGATTCTTATTGTGGCTATAGCTGTGATCACTCGGCTGATGACGTCCCCAAGCAGACCAGCCGTACAACGCCATGATGATATAAAACACCTGTAAGAGCGCCTCTAAATAAAGCGCGACCTGCCAAAAAATATGGACATACAGCAGGGCGCTGATAATGGCGGCAATCCAGCAAATTCGCCGTTGCTGTATTGCCAATATGACATAAGCCAGCGCCAGTAAGACGGCGCAGATTTCTACCGCATTCACGTTAGGTTAATGGACCGATGTCGGCAAAATGTTCAGGAATGAATTTTGCGACGAGTACTTGATGCCCAAAGGTTTGGTAACTGGTGCGCAGTGCCTTTTCGATGGCGGCGAAAACAGCGGTATCTTCGCCACTGATTTGCGTGCTCATTGAATTCGTGACGGCGACGATGTCTTCGTGCTTGAGTAATTCGCTGATAAACGCCTCGACTACGTTTTTAAAATCTTCTCGGAGCGGATACACGCTCAATTCGGCAGTCAGTTTCATTTTGGGCGCTCCATAAAACTATATTGTAGTGTGAAACCCACGACACGAGGCTCTCCATATTGTCGGTAGGCCTCAGGCCGGTATTCTTTGCGCGGGTCATTGCCAAACGTACCAAAGCCTCGGGTAAACGTGGCGCTATCGGTCAAATTCCTGGCCCAGAGTGTCCACTGCCATGAGCGAAGTTCACCCGACAGACTGGCGTTGATTAGATGATTTTCTGGTGCCTGAACAGTATGCCGATCTGAGAAAAAATAATCGTCGCTACCGACTGCCTCGAGGTGCAAAGAGACGCGCTGATGTAGCGCCCAAGTCGCCCCCAGTGAATACTGCCATTCGGGTGCCTGTGGTTGTGATCGACCCGACAAATCTTCGCCCGTTGCACTGATGTAATCATCGAAATAAGCATCCAATAGGCCGATAGACGCCCTCCATGTCAGCGATTCGTGGGGGCGCCAAGTCGCCTCCCATTCGAGCCCTCGGTGTTTGCCACCCGCTGCGTTGTCGGTGTAGTCAATAAAGGCGGTACTACCGTCGCTCCGAGGAATGACCAATGACGCTTTGGCTTGCTGATCCTGTCGATCCATCGCAAACAGGGTGAGCTGAGAGCGAAGTTGATACTCGGGCCAGAACGTCACCCAGCCTAGTTCCAAGCTAAGGAGGGTCTCTTCGTCAAAAGTACCGAGCCCAGAGAGTGTGCCTTGATTGGCATCCGGGAGTGCATCAATGCTCGCGAGGAGTTGTGCATTGGGTCCCCCTGCGCGGGCGCCACGAGACACGGTCACGTGGAGTTGTTGATCCGATTGGTATTGCCAGATGAGACCAGCTCGTCCGGTCCAGTAGGAGAGATCAAATGAATGATCAACACCCACACTGTCGACGTAGTCACTATCGCGCTGCTCCACTCTGGCACCCACGAAGCCCGCTAATTGAGCA
>CAJWWJ010000138.1 GCA_913048575.1 uncultured Halieaceae bacterium | reverse complement strand
TTGCTTGGCTTGGCGCCACTGATTATCGTTATTCAGAGTTGCGGAAAATTCAGTTAGCTGCAGCCAGCCATGGCACATTAGCCATACTATTCCGATCCTCGGAAGCATTGGCACAGCCCTCTCCCGCCAGCTTAAAAATCCACGTTGAAGGCTATCGACAAGTCAAAATTATTAAGCAACGAGGCGGTGTTCAAAGCGCGACAATTCCATTACCGAGCAATGATTCACTGCCTATCGCCCACACTGAATGGTCCTTTATCGACCAGTTAGACAACAGTCAGTCCACGCCAAGTTATCGCCCTTCTGCCTGACAGCGACTGTTAACTGTGTAGTAAGGCTAATGCCGTTACTTTAAGTTGCGGCGGCTTTTCATGGCTGATGGCGTATGGCTTATCCCAAGTGAACAGCCTATGTTAGCCTTCGCTTTTTTTAACGAGACACCCATGCACGATTTTCCTCACCACTATCGTTGCGTCGCCACAGCAAATGCCAGCCAATCAGTGGTTCAGGTTGCTAGCGATGGACTGGTCACCCTCGCTACTGACGCCCCCAAAGAATTCGGGGGGCCTGGCGACCAATGGTCGCCGGAGGCGCTATTGATTGCCGCGGTGGCAGACTGCTTTGTCTTGACCTTCCGCGCGATCGCAGCGCCCTCCCGCGTCATTTGGCATGCCATTGACTGCGAGGCTACCGGCACACTAGAGCGCATTGATCGGACACCCCAATTCACTGAAATTCGTCTCGCGATTCGTATCAGCGTACCCAGCGACATGGAAGAAGAGCGCATAACACGGGTCCTAGAGAAAGCAGAAAAAAGCTGCCTCATCACTAATTCATTGACCGCGACGGTGCATCTTGATGTCGAGATTAATCGCGAGTAATAGCATCGCCGTTAGCCATGCTGCAAACCATCATCATCTGACGGCTTAACGGAGCGCTTTGCTTACCTGAATGCTTTAATCTCGGCGCTGCCAGCGACGCAACTCACTGTCTCTTCTGCTAAAGCGTCATTTTATAAAACGCCACTGCATAAAATGTCATCTCATAAAAAACCCCGCAGCCGCGGGGTTTTTTAATCACGCCACACCTGGTTACGGTGTCACACTGACCACGACGTTACCAGACTCCTCTATATCAAAGCGATCCGCGTCCATCACTTTGGTCCACGCGCTGGCAAAGTCTTTGACGAAGCGCTGCCGACTTTCGTCAAAAGCGTAAAACTCCACTACGGCGCGCAGTTCCGAATTGGATCCGAAGACGAGATCGAACTCTGTCGCGGTCCATTTCAGATCACCACTTAGTCGATCACGGCCCTCAAAGACATACGCGTCTGGGGACGGCCCCCATGCAGTGTTCATATCGAGCAGATTCACGAAGAAGTCATTGCTCAATACTCCTGGGCGATCCGTCAGAACGCCTCGGTCACTGCCGTCGGCGTTGGCGTTCATAGCACGCAACCCACCCAGCAATACTGTCATTTCTGATACGGTCAGATTCAGCATATCGGCTTTGTCGATCAAAGCTTGCGAGGGTGACATGAAGCCGAGATCCGCCATGTAATTGCGGAAACCGTCATGGCGAGGCTCCAGCACCGACCACGAAGCCGCGTCTACCGACCCCTCGATTGCATCGACCCGGCCAGGGCTAAAGGGAATGGAGACCTCCACACCAAAGGCTTCTGCCGCACGCTCAACACCCACATTGCCTGCAAGAACAATGACGTCTGCCAGCGAAACCCGCTTGCCTCGCGACAAACCGCTGTTGAACTCGTCCTGCACGTCCGCCAGCACAGCCATCACCTCAGCCAACTCGGCCGGGTTATTAATTGCCCACTGATTTTGAGGCGCAATACGAATGCGAGCACCATTGGCACCGCCACGCATATCGGTGGCGCGATAGGTCGAGGCTGAGGCCCACGCGGTGCTCACCAGTTGCGTATTCGATAATCCACTGTCCGCAATAGCAGCTTCCAGCTTGCGAACATCCCGGTCGCTGATCAGCTTGTAGTCGCGGTCCGGGAGCGGGTCTTGCCAGGCCAGCGTCTCTGCAGGCACATCGTCACCCAGATAACGGATCTTTGGACCCATGTCGCGATGCGTCAACTTAAACCATGCCTTCGCAAACGCCAGCTCAAACTCCGCAGGATTCTCGACGAACCGCTGGGAGATCTCGCGATAGCTGGGATCAAATTTCAGCGACAGATCCGTGGTGAACATCACCGGTGCGTGACTCACACCCTCTGCATGAGCATCAGGAACAGTGCCCGCTGCCGCACCCTCTTTGGGCTGCCACTGCAGGGCTCCCGCCGGACTGCGCGTTTGCTCCCACTCGTAGGCAAACAAGTTCGCCAGATACATCATTGACCACTGGGTCGGAGTGGCCGTCCAAGCGCCTTCCAAACCTGAAGTCACCGTGTCTTCTGCATTGCCTTTGCCACAGGTATTTTTCCAGCCGAAACCTTGCTCAACGATCACCTCGCCTGTGGGCTCGGGGCCAACGCAGTCATCGGGCTTGTGTGCACCGTGGGCTTTACCGAACGAGTGCCCGCCAGCAATGAGCGCAACGGTCTCTTCGTCGTTCATCGCCATCCGGCCGAAGGTTTCACGAATATCATGGGCCGCCAGCACCGGGTCAGGATTGCCGTTGGGCCCCTCAGGATTAACATAAATCAGCCCCATCTGAACCGCAGCGAGTCCCTTGCGCAATTGGCGACCCTCACCGTAACGCTCATCCGCCAGCATCTTGGCTTCGGGGCCCCAATAGACCCATTCAGGCTCCCAATCGTCCGTGCGACCACCGGCAAACCCAAAGGTTTTAAAACCCATATTTTCCATCGCAACGTTACCAGCCAGCACCATTAAGTCGGCCCATGAGATTTGGCTACCGTATTTTTGCTTGATCGGCCAAAGGAGGCGTCGCGCTTTATCGAGATTGCCATTATCTGGCCAACTGTTCAGTGGCTCAAAACGCTGCTGACCACCATCCGCACCACCGCGACCATCACTGGTCCGGTAGGTACCGGCGCTATGCCAGGCCATGCGAACGAAGAAAGGTCCATAGTTGCCATAATCAGCGGGCCACCAGGCTTGCGATTGGGTCAGCGTGTCGTTGACGTCGGCCTTCAATGCCTCAAGATCCAGCGTCGCAAAAGCAGACGCGTAATCAAAACTCGCGCCCAAGGGGTTCGCATTATGTTCATTCTGCCGAAGCGGGGTCAGGTCAAGCGTCGTCGGCCACCACGCCTGTGCGCTTTTGGGTGTGCTCCGCGCCATCACATCGTGAGCTGGCAGCGCCATTAGGGTCGCCGCTAACGCCAGATGTGTAATGGCTAAAGTGATTGCGTTGCCTTTCATGATATTGCCCTCCAAAAAAAATAACATCGTCAGTTCACTACTGTACCCACTGATCACAGAAACTAACAAACAGATTAAATAATAAAAATCGATCGGTTTTATCGATCGATTTACCGATTTGATGCTGGCCGGTGCTGTAGCGAGCCATCTGCTTATGGCTTCGTAGCCAGCACATCTTGGACCAGTCTCTGAACATGGGCTTCGAGTTGATCGAGGGGCACAGCGCCTGATTCGAGCACCACATCGTGAAAAGCCCGGATATCAAAACGGTCACCCAATGCCTGGCGGGCCATTTCTCTCAATTCAACAATCCGTAACTTGCCGATCATATACGCGGTGGCTTGCCCAGGCATGGCAATATAACGCTCGATAGCCCGCTGACAGTCATAGACCGCATTTGGCGTATTCGTAACCAAGTACGCCACCGCTTGCTCTCGAGTCCATTGTTTATGGTGAAGCCCCGTATCCACTACCAAACGAGCTGCTCGCCAAAGCTCCATCGATAAACGCCCAAAATTGGAATAAGGATCTTGGTAAAAGCCCATTTCTTTCGCCAAATATTCAGAATAAAGGCCCCAGCCCTCGCTAAATGCGGTGAACCGGGTATGGCGCTGAAAGTCGGGAACATGACTCAGCTCTGCGGCAATCGCCAGTTGCAAATGATGTCCGGGTAATCCTTCATGAAATGCCAATGCCTCAAGATCTGTCTTAGGCATTGAGTTCATATCGTAAAGATTCGCGTAATAAATCCCAGGGCGAGACTCGTCTGATGGTGGGCGTTGATAAAACGCCTTACCTGCTGACCGCTCACGATACGCCTCGACGCGCTTTACCACTAACTCTGCCCGAGGCAGAACGCCAAAATACGCTGGCAACCGCTTCGCCATATCATCAATCGCCGTTCTCGCGGCGTCGAGGTAGGCCGATCGCCCCTCCTCAGTATTGGGAAACCGTAAAGCCTGATCACTTCTGACTCGCTCTAGAAACGCTGATAAATCGCCGCGTTCACCCAGCTCAGCCATCACAGCGCGCATTTCACTGTGCAACCGCTCAACATTGTCGAGCCCCGCTTGATGAATTTCTGCTGCCGTTAAACTCGTGGTAGTAAAGACGTTTAATCGGTTGGCATAGAACGCCTCGCCATCAGGAAACCGCCACACTCCGTCCTCGGGCATCGCTCGATCTTGCTGCGACCTGACTGCCGCAATCAACTTTTGGTAGGCAGGCCGCACTGCATTGAATAGGGCGCTCCGCGCATCCTCTCGCAGTTGATTGATCTCGGCAGGTGCTAATGCCAATTGATCCAGCTTGTCGTTGAAGTCAGCCCAAATCACTGACGGTTCATCGCCGGCATCAAAGGGGGCCCCTAACAACACATTGCTCGCCGACTCGATGATTTTTGGGATCATCCAATCGACTAAAAAAAGTCCTTTATCAGCACGAATCTGTATCTGCTCAACCACACCGTCAAAATAGAGGGGCAAATTATTCAGACGCGCGATGTAAGCCTCGGCATCTTGCATCGAGTTGATGGCGTGAACATTGATGAGCAAACTCACTGGGCTAGTATGCGGCCCGCGAAACTGATGGATCACATAACGATGATGACGAAAAGGGGCGCCCGCCAGCGTGCGCTCGAGGTCAAGTCGGTACAATCGATAGGACAATAAGCGGTCCTCCGATAACTGGGAGGTGTCGATACCGTTGAGAAAATCCAGTCGCTGTCGAGTGATTGCCAGCGACGCCAGCTGGAAAGACTCCGTGACATCATTCCACTGATCTTGGCGGTCGTTCACGCCCAGGTAACTGGCAGAAGCAGGATAACGAACGAGATCTTCTGCCCAAGTGGCTGTGAAGAAATCCTCTAGTCGCTGCTGTTCAGCTGAAACAGGGGGGGTTAATACCGCCTCAGATAGCGCATTGGAGTCGGCATCGGGCCCTCCGCAAGACGTCAATAATAACGTCAAAATGAGCCCAAATGACGAAGTGAAACGGGCCATCCCGTGACGGATATCGTTCAGATTAGCGATGTTAAAGGAGGCATTGGGGTAGCGATAACGAGAGGCAATAGGCATGGCAGTTTCTCAAACACAACAGTGGCTAGCTGAAAACGTAGTGAACTAGTGTGGCAGAAATCGCACCTCATCTGGTGGCTGTCGCTACTTTTTAATCAACATACACCACATACTACTGTATAAAAATAC
>CAJWWJ010000137.1 GCA_913048575.1 uncultured Halieaceae bacterium | reverse complement strand
AGAAAAGTGGAGTAGATGGCGAGCACCGGTTTGAGGCCGTCGCAAGCCATACCTGCCGCCAGCGTAACGGCGTGTTGCTCGGCGATGGCGACATCATAAAACCGGTCAGGAAATTGCGAGGCATAGTGCACCATGCCGGATCCCTCGCACATTGCTGGCGTGATGCCGACGACGCGATCATCTTGTGTCGCGAGGTCACACAACCATTGCCCGAAAACATCTTGGTACTTCGGCGCTTTCGGCTTTGCTGGCACCACGGCATCACTCACCGGTTTAGCTGGTTCCAATTTGTTGATAGCGTGATAGCCGATTGGATCTCGCTCTGCTGGCGCAAATCCCTTGCCTTTGATCGTCCGAATATGCAAAAACTGGGGGCCTTTGAGCTCTGACATAATTTTTAGTGTGCTCACCAGCTGGGGGAGATCGTGGCCGTCCAGCGGTCCAATGTAATGCCAGCCCAATTCTTCGAACATCGTGCCGGGCGCCACCATGCCTTTCATGTGCTCTTCGGTTTTCTTGGCTAAATCCCATGCGCCGCGCACGTGCTCCAGCAGTTTCTTCGATCCTTCGCGCAATGCGATGTAGGTTTTGCTCGCCCAAATCTTGGCAAAGTAGGTGGCCAAACCGCCCGTGTTATGTCCGATCGACATCTGGTTATCGTTCAGTATCACCAGCATGTTTGGTCGTTCGTGCCCGGCGTGCGCTAAGGCTTCAAAAGCCATGCCACCGGTAATGGCACCATCACCGATGACAGCAATCACTTTTCGATCAATACCCTGCTTTTGTGCCGCGAGCGCCATGCCCATGGCCGCCGAAATACTGGTAGAAGAGTGACCTACGCCAAACGTATCAAAAGGACTTTCACTGCGCTTGGGAAAGCCGGACAGACCCTCGAGTTGGCGCATAGTAGACATCCGGTCGCGACGGCCCGTGAGCATTTTATGAGGGTACGTTTGATGACCTACATCCCACACGATGCGGTCGTGGGGCGTATTAAAGACATGGTGCAAAGCGACGGTGAGTTCAACCACTCCTAGGCCGGCACCAAAGTGCCCTCCTGTGCCCGCTACCGCGTAGAGCAGATCGTGCCGCAGCTCGTCTGCCAAACGGATAAGATCGTGGCTCTCGAGTTGCCCCAGCAAAGTCAGGTCGCTCGACAGCTGATCCATCAAGGGCGAAGCGGGTCGCGTTGTTGGGAGATCTTCAATCATGTGAAAGATAATACCTCAAGTGCGCTCGTCGGCGCCGTTCTAAATCACGGCGCATCGAACTGCTTGCGAAGCCGCTCCAACGCTTTGCGCTCATGCTTGCCGGGTTTCTGTGAGGGCCGCGCTAGGGCGCCGGCGGCTTTGCGTGCCTCCGCTGCTCGTGAGCGTCGTTCGAGACTGCCCGCGGTCTCCTCGTAGAGTGCTTGCGCAATGGGTGCAGATCGCCGCACGTCACTGATCGCTTTGACCACGATCTCGCGTTCATCCCAGCCGAGGCGAATACGCAATATGTCGCCGGTGACGATCTCTTTAGAGACTTTAATACGCTGCCCAGACGCCTGCACTTTGCCGCCCTCAATGGCTGCCTTAGCGAGCGTGCGCGTTTTGAAAAATCGCGCGGCCCACAGCCACTTGTCGATACGGACTTTGACGGCTTTGTCGTCGTGTTCAGTCAATGTCAGGCAGGCCTTGCAGTATTTCCTCAAAGTGATGAATGGCCGGAAAGCGGGTTTGTTCTCTTGGTGCTAGGGTGGAGTCAGGTTGCCGAAGCGTGATGAGGTGGCTTACGCCATAGGCGAGCGCGGCATCGAGCACATATTCGGAGTCGTCAACGAAGAGGGTCCGCTCTGGGTCGAAAGGTCGTTCAGCCATCAGAGTGTCCCAAAAACGAGTGGTCTCTTTGGGCGCGCCATAGTCGTGCGAACTCACCATGTGGTTAAACCATTGGGCCAAGGGTAGTCGCTCCGCTTTCATGGCGAGCGTGACTGGGTGGGCATTGGTGATCAGCACCACATCAAGGTGGCTCGTATTCAGGTGTCTCAAAAACGTCTCGGCTTGGGGTCGCCAACGAATTCCCTCGCTATAGCCCGTTTTGATGGTGGGGATATCGAGTGATAATTTCTGGCTCCAATAATCAAGGCAGTACCAATCCAACGTACCTCGGACTTCCTTGAACAGCGGCGCCAAAGTCGCTTGACTGGCAGCGACATCGAGACCGCGCTCCTGCCCCCAACGCTCGGGGATCACCGTGCCCCAAAAATGGTTGTCGAACTCAAGATCTAGCAGCGTGCCATCCATGTCGAGCAAAATAGTGTCGAGCTGTGACCAGTCAACGGTTTCGACCGCCAGATTGGTTGCAACAGTTAGCGCCATCGAGTGCTACCCTGTAGATATGAATGAGTCACACTATAGCGGTAACCCTGAGCTCGATGGGGTACTGCAGCAAACAAATCTGACTTTTGGTCAACTCCGCGCTGCATTGAGAGAGATAGCGGCGGATGCCGCGCGCTGTATTTTGGATCTGTACGCGGTCGCCAGCGAGGTGGCCGTGAGTCAAAAGTCTGACGCGAGTCCTGTAACCGAGGCAGATCATGCCTCGCACCGGCTGATTTGTCAGTCACTGCAAGCTTTGACCCCCAATATCCCCACCCTGTCTGAGGAGTCTACCCTCGAACAATTGATTGGCCGCCGTGATTGGCCAGTCTGTTGGATGATTGACCCCCTGGATGGCACCCGCGAATTCATAGAAGGTACCGGTGAGTTTACGATTAACATTGCACTCATAGTTGAGGCTCAGGCAATGCTGGGGCTTATCGCCGCCCCCAATCGAGGATATACGGACCTTGGTGTTCCCGGGTGGGGTGCACGGCGATATGGACTCTTTGATCAGGATGACGGTACCGCGCTGACAACACGCCCGCTGGACACAGCAGTGCCCTTGGTTATGTCATCGAGTGCTCGGCATCGAGAAGAACGCGTTCAAGTGATGATGAATCGTTTGTCGCCGCTGGCAAGTGGTGCGCAGCGACTGAACGCTGGCAGTGCACTGAAATTTTGCGATTTGGTGGGAGGGGATGCTGACGTCTATCCAAGAACGTCACCCTGCTATGAGTGGGATCTTGCTGCCGGCGATGCATTAGTGCGCGCGGCAGGAGGTCGTGTGACGACGCTTGAGGGCGCTGGTATTCGCTATAACCAATGGGATAGCTTGAAAGCGCCTAAGTTTATTGCAGCCGCTGACCCAAACGTGGATTATGCGCCGTTGGTGCGCGAGCAGGATGTCTGATGGCGTCCTTTTCTCATTGAAGTATCTTGGCTTAGCAACGCTCTGGGATGTAGTGGCGATGAGGCTTTTTGGTCACCTGCTATTCCGGAGAGAGTGGTTTTGAGCACAATGCAGAGCGATGCATGACAGACCATATTGAACAAGACCAAGCCGCCGCAAATGATGAGCTCTCGCCCGCTGAGCGACTCGTGCTCATAGAGGGTCAGCATCGGTCTCTGGATCAAAAAATCATCGAGTTGCAGGCGCGCCCGTGGCAAAACCAGCTACTGGTGCAGCGCTTGAAGAAGGAAAAGCTTCGGCTAAAAGAGGTCATCGAACGATTAAAGGGAGAAATGATTCCCGATCTGAATGCCTAATTCATCAGGGCAGGCTATGCCCTTCGTGAGTCAGGAGTGACACTTTAAACTCTAGCCCTCCGGTAAACCCCGTCAATGCACCATTGCTGCCCATCACCCGATGGCAGGGCACAATAATGGGGAGCGGGTTGCGTCCCACTGCACCACCAACTGGCCTTGCCGAGCGAGGTCGACCAATGGCGTGTGCGACCTCGTTGTAACTCACGGTCTCGCCATAGGGAATATCGGTGAGTGCGGCCCACACTGATTCTTGAAAGGGCGTGCCTGCCCAAACCAGCGGCACTGAAAAACGAGTGAGCTCTGACTTAAAGTAAGCGGTGAGCTCTTCGATGGCATGGTCTAGCACTGGCGTTGTCTCTGACGTCTTCATTGGTTTTGTGGCGCGACTGGGGAAGCGAATAGCGCTCAAACCGGATTCCGTCGCCTCTAGCTGCAGCGCACCGATTGGTGTCATCAAGGACTGCCGAAAGAGCATGGTTAGCGCGGCTCTCCATCAACGCGCTGTGCGGCAGGTGCCAGCGATAATCCCACACACAGCAACAGGGTCAGCAACGCTAGCCACTCGCTCGGTTGCCCGGGCGAATCGCCGGATACAAGGGGCGGTAATGCAGTGCAACACAGTAACCCGGTAATGATGAGGCTCAGGCGCCGAGTACCCATCAGCCCGAGCGCGAGTAGGAGAAAGAGCGTGCCCCGGCCCGCATCAATTAATTCGCTGGCTGACAGATCGGATTGCCATAGGCCCGCAATGAGCAAGATGCCCATCGACAGCGTGAGCAGCATGGTGAGCTGTCGCAGGCTCGTTTTAAGGGGCGGTATGACCAGTGCCATGGGGGTGTCACTCTTTTAACAATGCCACTCGTTGTCAGTGGGCACTCTTGTTTGGCGTGATGTCACCGAGTTACAGATGGGGCATATGGCTTTTGGCGACAAGCGGTATGATGCAAGGTATGGATAACAACTTACTCTGCGCTGATCGAGTGATCAAGGCGCTTCCGACAGCGGTCAGGGAGGTCTTGCAGGTCGCCGTCTATGACACGGTGGGCTCGACCAACGATGTGCTTCGCGAAAAGAAAGGGCAGGCCGCTTTGCATGGGACTGTGGTGATCGCTAATCAGCAAACAGAAGGGAGAGGTCGACGTGGCCGGCGTTGGTGCAGTCCGGCGGGTGCCAACTTGTACTGTTCAATGGGTTGGCATTTTAACGTTTCGCTAGAAATGCTCACGGGGCTCAGTTTGGCTGTTGGCGCGATGGTAGCGGAGCAAATCAAGACCCACCTAGGTGTCGACTTGCAATTAAAATGGCCCAATGACCTTTATTACAAAGAGCAAAAGTTGGGCGGCATACTCGTCGAGGTGTTGGGCGACGAGGCAGGTGGGCGGTCTGTCGTGATCGGCCTTGGTTTGAACGTCAACATGCCGGAGGAAGCGGGTGCGAGTATCGAACGCCCTTGGACCGACTTAAAGTCCGCCGTTGGCGCAGAGGTGGATCGTCATGCGTTGGCGGGCGCTGTCGTGGCGGGTGTTGCCGATGGTTTGGCGCAATTTGCCGAATCCGGCTTTGCGCATTGGCATGCCGCTTGGTGCCGCCGTGATTATCTATCGGGCAGATCAATTGTGATAGACGGCACCCCTCCCATCGCCGGCATTGCTTGCGGCGTCAATGGTTGCGGTGCCTTGCTGGTCGAGTCTGAGGCAGGTCAAGTGGCGATTGCGGGCGGTGAGGCGAGCGTGCTGGAAATCGGCGCAGCCTCATGAGTGAGATGTTGCCCTGGTTACTACTCGATGTCGGCAATACCGCCATTAAGTGGCGCCTGGCGCAGGCTGAAGGATTGTTGGATCAGGGCGGTCGAACTGTCTCTGACCTGCAGGCTTTGTCCGAGGCATTGACGGGGTTGGCCTGGTCGCAGGCCGCGCTAACCAGCGTTGCGGGCCCCTCTTTTGACGGCGAAGTGATCGCGAGGCTGCCCGAAATCTGTGATGCCCCGGTGCGGCAC